>JAKSDM010000468.1 GCA_022360135.1 Pseudanabaenales cyanobacterium
AGTAGAGCGGTTGCGGCTGGGGGGCGCGATCGCGCTGGCGGAATCCGTCCCCCGTCAGGCCCAGCGCCTGTATGCGCTGCTGGACGCCAAAAAGCTAGATGCACAGCTTTACAATCGGCTCGTTGCTGCGGAGGAAGCTATCTACACTAATGGGGACGATCCAATGGTGAACTGGGAAGTGGAGGATTTGCAGCACGGGTTTGAGCGACAGGGTCTCAAAGTCTCTTTGGAGTTGATACAGACCCAAACCGATATTCACATTACGCCAGGTTTGCTGGCGCGTTGGTTCAGCCCGACTCCAGCAAGAGCTGGGAAACTGAGTTATGGCGATCGCTTAGCCCACACTCTCTCTAAAACAGAAGTCACTGCCATTCGGCAAGCGTTTAAACGTCAACTGCAAAATCAGACGGTTAATTGGCAGAGCAGGGTGGCGTTTATTACGGGAGTGGGAAGGATTGAATGAATTGATTCATTCTGGCGATTCTGACAGCACCGCTTGAGTTATAGCCATTCTCGCTGATGTTGAATCCATCTCAGTGAAGGTCAGGTATAGGGTGTCGGGTATAGGGTGTAGTCAAAGCCAATGAAAACCACTATAAACCATGTCCAACTTGAAACCTGAACTTTCCCTACTTGTCGTATCTTTCTCGCCCTCATCCCCCAACCCCTTCTCCCCAAGGTAGAAGGGGAGTCAGATTCAAAGTTTCTCTCCCTTGGGGAGAGGGATTTAGGGTGAGGGCAAAAACTACAGGTCCCAACCTAGATTAGGTTTAGGTGCAAAAGTTATAGGTGCAATGACTAGAACTTGATGCGCTCGTTATTTGGATTCACCTTGCCGATTTGGTTGAATTGATAATGACGCCATTTAAGCAAGGCAGGCTATATTTTTAGGTGAGTCGATTTTTTCGGATAAAAAAGCTGATAAACTCCCTAAACCCTTTATCAGACAAGAAATACAAGCAAAATAATTGAATCCTTTCCCAATATGATTTCCTAGCTTAAGTTATCCCTACGAAGAC
>JAKSDM010001002.1 GCA_022360135.1 Pseudanabaenales cyanobacterium
GGTGATTCTCCTGCCGCTGGGCATTGGGTCTGCTGGTTGGGTATTAACCAGACCCAGCATCCTGTTTGTCGGTTTTTGGGTAGCCATGTTCTCGTCGGTCGTTACCTACTCACTCGAGGTCGAAGCCCTGAAGCGGTTGCCGGTCAATGTGTTTGGGGTGTTGATGAGCCTGGAGCCAGCGATCGCCACCCTGCTGGGGTTGATTATTTTAGGTGAAGTTCTAGCATTTCGAGAGATAACAGCAGTCCTACTAGTGACTATAGCCGCTGTAGGGGCCTCAAAGTTCAACAAACAAGTCGCCGTTAAATAGAATGACGCCGATCAGCGCATCTTGACCACCGGGTAATTCTAAGCATTCAAAGGTTCCTTCTCTACCACATAGAGAAATTTTGGCGTCCTGAAAAATTCGAGCAGTCCTTATCCCAGTTGCAGTGGCAACTTGAACTTCTTTCAGTAAATCAAGTCCTAACCGAGCAATGACATCTGCCGGCAAGCAAAGAGTGGTGGCGCCTGTGTCAACCAGCACATGCTCTAAAACAAGAGTGCGAACTTGATCGGCGGGTATTTTGCCCTGCTTTGCTAAAGCTTGATCAATCCGGTTTGTCAACGTTAGGGTGGTGAGCACTTTGCCCATGGCGTCAAAATCAAAAACCTTGAGGGCTGATTCTACCATTACCCTTGCTCCTACCAATGCGCGCCTAACTAATCTATATGTTAGCGCTGGAGTCACTTATCCTCTTCAACTAGGCTTCGGCCGCCATCTCTTCTGGACAGCGATAATACTGGTCTAGTTGCAAGAGCGTGTGCAATAAAACGTTGGCTCCTTGAATGCAGTGTTCAGGACAGGTATATTCTGTTTCGGCATGACTAACACCTGCCTCGCTAGGAACAAAAATCATCCCCATGTCGGTGATGTTGGCCATGATTTGGGCGTCATGGCTAGCACGGCTGGGTAATGGGCAACCCTTCAAATCGAGACTGTCGCAGACTTGAGCAATGGTGTTGTAAATATGTCGGTTAACCGGGGTCGGCTCATTTCTTAGCTGGGATCTTAGATGAATGCGGGTTTGGGTAGAGTCGGCGATCGCAACCATCTGTCGCTCTAAAGTTGTCACCATCTGATCTAAATAATCGTTGGATAAATCTCGCATATCTAAGGTGATTTCCACCTTGCCCGGAATGGTATTGGCGACATTGGGGGAAAGTTTCATGGCCCCCACCGTCGCCACCTGATCGCCGCCATTTGCACAGCCGATCTGATTAACCGCTA
>JAKSDM010001073.1 GCA_022360135.1 Pseudanabaenales cyanobacterium
CGAAGCCCTGGTGCAGTCGGCTCTAGCGGGACTATTGGCCGGGGGTGATAAAACCTTACTGGTAGTCGCCCACCGACTCTCGACGATTACCGAAGCCGACCAGATCTTAGTTATTGATCAAGGTCAGATTGTAGCCAGGGGGACCCATGAGATGCTGTTGGACACTTGCGAGCTTTACAGGGAGCAGTGGCAGGCGCATGTGACGGCGCAGAGTTGGCAGTTTGGTCAGGGGGTAGAGAGTGGGGGAGGGGGAGAGGGGGAGAGGGGGAGAGGGGAGGGAGGTCCATCTCTGACAGGGGATGTTTCAGAAGTGGATACGCCGTTGGAGAATCCGTATTGCAGTTTGAAAGAAACAGATACAGTGTGGACGATGATGCGGAAGCTGATTCCGCCTCGGGCCGATCACTATTTTTGGCGGGCGGTGCGCTGGCGAATGGTAGAGGGCATGGCGATTGGGGCCACTAGTTATGTGGTTTATTTAGTTCTGGCGGCGCTGTTTCAGGTTTCAACTGTGGATGCTGTCGATGGGGGACAACTGTGGGGATATGTGGTCGCTATTGTGGGCCTTTGTCTGGCGCAAATTGTGTTTGGCTACAAGGCCAATACCCAGGCCTACGCCTTGACGATAGCTGTACAAACTCGATTGCGGCTGTTTTTGGCTGACTATCTCAGGCGGCTGCCCCTGGGCTTTTTTACCCAACGTGATACAGGGACAATTGACGCGCTGTTTACCACTAATATTATGTATCTGGAGCCGCACCATGTTCTAGAGAGTTTGATTAATGCGGTGGTGACCCCAATAATAATTTTTGGGGTAATGCTGGTGTTTGACTGGCGACTGGCGTTGGTGCTGGCGTCGAGTGTTCCCTTTGCATTGTTGGCCCTGCGCTACGGTGAGAAGATATTTGCGCGAGTATGGCGCTTGCAGGCGGCGGCGCGGGTACAGGCTAATGCGCGGATGGTGGAGTATATCCAGGGGATTGCCGTGATTCGCGCCTTTAATCTCTCGGGTGATCGGCTACAACAGTTTCGGGCTGGGCTGAGTAAATATCGAGCCGCCAGTCTGCGAACGGTGACTCAGCTAACTCCAGCCCTGGTGTTGTTTTTGTCAGTGCTTGAACTGGGCTTTGCACTACTGTTGGTGGTCGGTTCAGCTCTATTTATGAACGGCAGCCTCAGCGGCGATCGCTTTCTCTTTTTCATGGTGTTAGGTCTTGCCTTTTACACGCCGCTGATGGCGATGGCGGACATGATGGAGTTTTATCGCATCATGCAAAACTGCGTACGCAACCTGAATGAGTTTTTGCAAGCTTCGCTCCTGCCGACCGCCCAAGCGCCTCAGCCGCCTAAAGACATAACGATTGAATTCAAAAACGTTAGCTTCAGCTATGGTGACGACCCGATTTTAGAAAATGTGAGTTTTACCATCCCGCCGCGCTCCATGACAGCGTTGGTGGGACCCAGTGGTTCGGGCAAAACCACAATTACTAATCTGATCGCTCGATTCTGGGATGTGGATGACGGGGCAGTTATCCTAGGCGGCGTTGATGTGCGACAGCTGGCGACCAATACGCTGCTCTCCCAAATGACAATGGTCTTTCAAGATGTGTATCTGTTTAAAGATACAATTTTCAACAATATCCAGTTTGGCAACCCTGACGCTGGGGAGACACAGGTGATAGCAGCAGCCCAGGCAGCCCAGTGTCATGAGTTTATTGAGCGACTCCCTGAGGGTTATCAAACGATGGTAGGTGAAGGCGGCGCGACGCTTTCTGGGGGGGAGAAGCAGCGTATCTCCATTGCTCGGGCCATTCTCAAAGATGCGCCAATTGTGCTGCTAGACGAAGCGACCGCCTCGGTGGATCCTGAAAATGAACGCCTGATTCAACAGGCGATTCAGGCGTTGAGTGCGGATAAAACGCTGATTGTGATTGCTCATCGATTAACGACAATTGCTATGGCTGATCAGATTTTAGTGATCGATCAAGGACGTGTTGTAGAGCAAGGGCGGCACCAGGCGCTGATTGATCAGGGTGGACTGTATCAACGGCTGTGGGATGTGAAGATGCGATCGCACGGCTGGAAAATTGCCGCTTAATGATTTACGCTCTATCCATTTATCAGAACGTATGAACTATAATCAAACTGAATATGACTGATCCTCAAGATCAAAGTTGCCTGGGAGCAATTTGGTGATGTCTAAACTGGTCATGGCTCTGCGTCTTAGCGGAACCCTTACCCGCACCATCTCAGTTTCACAACCCCCCTATGATTACGTTTCAGCAAAGCATGAGGAGAACTGTAAGCCTAAAATTGAGGAAGTGCAATAGCAATCAATTTTCCCTTTTAAGACACATTAAAAGCTTCTGATTGAAAGCGCCCTAATTGTAGTCTAACTAATCCATCAACAACCAGGACTGTTGTTTTTGTTTAAAGATGGCGTTCTCTAAATCAACCTAGCGTCGTATTACACTCGCTATATTGAATTTGGATCGATACCCAAATCTCGTAATCGGGCAACTAGCCGCTCTACGTTATCTTCAGCCGCCTGCCGAGCCGCCTCAGCTGCTTGACGAGCCGCTTCAGCCTCTGCATGGCTAAGCAGTTTTTCACCTGTCGCCGGATTATAAAACCGCAGTTCCCCCTGCTCTAGATGGAGCGCTAGCCCCAAAACATCGCTAGTAATCGATAGACCGCCATCGCGCAACTGCTTCGCAGGGATAGGAAAGTAGTTGCCATCTGTGAGTCGGTAGCCCTGAAGCGGCGGCTCTAAATAATCGGCGCTGGGGTCGTACTGAAAGTATTCGGCCACTCCCCAAAAGGCGTAGAGTCCTCGCTTAGTCCCCTGGTCTTCGCTAACGGTAGATTTAGAAGTAACTTCTAAAACAAAGCTAGGATATTGGTTTTCTTCTTGCCAAACTTTGTAAGACTTACGCTTGCCCTTGGGTCGGTTGAACACCACAAACACATCAGGAGCGACGCTGGCCTTGGGGTTGCCTTCTTCGTAGTAGATTAACACATTGCCAGAGACATACACCTGGGGCTGGTCAGCAAAGAAAATGTTGAGAATTTCTGTGCCATAGGCGATGTAGGGGCGCTGGTAATCGCTTTCAGCCATAGGCTTACCATCTGACTCGGGATAATCGATGTCAGGATAGTCGATGTCGGGACTGAGACGGGCTGTACTCGTCATAATCACTGTTCTCGAGCATAGTGGCAGAGGCAATGTAATAGGATTAATCTAACACAACCGCAGCGATGCAGCGGGCCAAGCATGTTCTGACCAGAAGCCCAGTTCCTTGTGACCCAAACGATGAATTATAATGCAATCTATTCTCATTAAGGATAGATTGCATTTGACCCTACCATGACGATGCGACTGGCTTTGAATCATTGGCAAGATTGGCCTGAGCCCGGAAACTCAAGCGATTCAAGGCTTTTCCATTCAGATGCTGCTGATCGCATTTGGATCTGTTCCTCCCACGTTGGGTAGGGATATTTCCAAGCAATTCTGCTGCAAGATGATTTGACCCTCGTAATCCATGACTATATCCTCAACCAGGATGGGGTTGTTAATAGATCAGGTAGGCGCAATTGCCTAGAATTTGAGTTTCAGTTGGCTGGTCCTGATGCTGGGTATAGCTTTTTTATCCCCTACTTTGGCTCAAAAGAGTTTGGGATCAAATCAGCACGGAAACGGTGTTTTGACGTTGAAGTTTGGTTCAAATTAGGTTTACGAGGTCAATTCCCATTGGATGATCGGCAGCTACATTGCAGCCAACCTCATCCTGGATGATTTGTTGAAGTATGCGGTGAGGGGACAATGTTGAATCTATTCATCTTCTAGAGTCCTGACAATTGCCACTTTGCCGTATCGAGGATCGATTTCAAGCCCGAGAATTTCCACCCGATGGCTGTCTGGCTCTATCCCATAGATAGTAGATTCCCCTGGCATCAGGCATAAACAGCAATTAAATATCGCCTTGCGGTGTTTCAGCGGCAAGAAAACGGTTTCCCCGACAGCTAAAGCAGCCTGATTTTGAAAAGAGAGTTGTCCATCATGTGTGAGAATGCCTGCCGGAGTGGAGCAATGGTCGCACCAGTTTACCGCTAGAAACCAACGAGCGTCTGCAATTCGGCAAAAAACTCGCTCTGGGCGGGGATGTTGCAACACCCGATACCCCCCTTCAACCGAGAGGATGGTTCCTCCCAAAAAGCCACAGATGACATCAATAGATTGATTCATAATCAGATAACAATCCATACCCCATAGCAACCTTCTTTGCAGATCGAAATAGGAATAGGCATCACAACAGTATTAGCTTAAGCTAAATGA
>JAKSDM010000412.1 GCA_022360135.1 Pseudanabaenales cyanobacterium
TCAACTGTTTCTAGGACAGTATCGTCAAGCGCCATTATCTGATGCTGAAAGAATTGTTGAACTACTAAAAAGTGGGAATGCAGTGAGGTTGCCTCAGGGTTGGCGTGGGTGGCGGCCTGCTGTAATTCATTCAGCCTCAGGCCAAATGTTTGAAATATTTGTTGATAAGCTACTGGCAACATTGACTTGCAATACATTTAAAGATGGGCGCTCACTTAAAGGGGAGAATTATCCTTGAGATATCACTCAGAATTCAGCCTCCAAACTCTAAAATCTAAACTCTAAAATCTAGGCTATACCTGGCTCCTAACTCTTAACTCCCGACCCTTGAACGCTGGCCTAGCCATAAAGTTTCCGCTTAAGCTAACTAGGATCCCAAGATTTCTTGTAAGCATAGAAGGTTAATTCTTACCAACTTTGTTTATATTTAGATCAAAGCAGGGCATGATTTCTTCAGAATTCAGTTTCAAGCCTTTAACTGCCCAGGTTTAAAATTCTGGTTTACTTTCAAATAGTATCCTGGGTCCTGGCGGCTAAGGAGGACTTGACGCTCGAATGGGCGCCAAATCTTGATTGAAACTTCATCTAGGTTGGCAGCCGTAGTTTTTATCCCTCAACCCTAGCCCTCACTCAGAGGGAGTTTTGCTAATCGACATGAAACGCGGAGCGCCTTTGTTGGCAAAGCTTGCCTGAAAGGCATAAGCATTAAGGAACTCAAATTCCCCTGATGAGTGGGACGATGTAGAGCCTTATTCTTCTAGCAGAGTAGGGCTTTCAGCCAGCTTAATCAAACTCCCGATTCAATGTAGATAGAGTGTACCTTATCTACATAAAGTTGTAAGAGAGTCATCTTAGCGGTTCAATAGTGAATACTTTGATTTCTGTTTAAACCATCACCATCCAGTTTTGCTGAGGCGGCCATTTGCAGCCCCCTTTCTCAAACGCCCGCCGCATTCTATACGGTAGAATCAGCTGAACTTTATCTATGCATTCCTCACCCTCCAATGATCCAGACCTATGAACCTGATGGCTCCCGCTATACCTACTGATTGTTCTATTCCTGATTGGCTGCAAACCTGTATTGTCAATCAGCAGCACATTGCAAATGGCGACCTTTTTGACACGCCAGTTGAGGACAAGTCAAATAATGCTTTAGTCTGTCAGGCCTTTGAATTTGCTTACCAACTTCACAAGCAGCAGTATCGAGCTTCCGGAGAGCCTTATATTTGCCATCCGGTGGCAGTGGCGGGTTTACTGAAAGATCTGGGCGGCGACAGCGCTATGATTGCGGCAGGTTTCCTTCACGACGTAGTGGAAGATACAGACATCACCGCAGAGGAAATTGAGCAACGGTTTGGAGAAGAGGTGCGACGGTTAGTAGAAGGGGTTACCAAACTTTCGAAGTTTAATTTCCAAAGTAAAACGGAGCGTCAGGCTGAGAACTTCAGGCGGATGTTCTTAGCAATGGCTCAGGATATTCGAGTCATTGTGGTGAAACTCGCCGATCGACTCCATAACATGCGAACGCTGGAACACCTCTCTGCTGAAAAACAACGCCGAATTGCTAGAGAAACCTTTGACATCTTTTCTCCCCTGGCTAATCGCCTGGGGATTGGTCGTTTTAAGTGGGAGTTAGAGGATCTATCTTTCAAGTATTTAGAGCCAGATGCATATCGACAGATGCAGAATCTGGTGGCTGAAAAACGCGCTGATCGCGAAACCCGGCTTAAAAATGTAGCTGAAACCCTCCGACAACGATTAGAGCAGCTAGGCGTCACCTGTATTGATGTCAATAGTCGCCCCAAACATCTCTATGGCATCTACCGCAAGATGCAGCGCCAGCAGAAGGATTTCCACGAGATTTATGATGTTGCCGCTATTCGTCTAATCGTCGGCA
>JAKSDM010000750.1 GCA_022360135.1 Pseudanabaenales cyanobacterium
AATGTTGACCCCAGAGAAAAGCCATCAATCTAGCGGTAAAACAATCGAACCGGAATATTTGGAAATGTACGCTGAATGCGATGCGATCGCGGGCCAGCCTAACCCTCGTTACAAGCAATCCTCTATCTACTGCAATCGCTATCTCAGCCTCCGAGTGAAGTTAGTCGGAACGGCCCTCCTCACCGATGCAGAATTGGATTTGACAATTTTCTAACTAGCGGTCTATCAACACCTTGGACCGTAACGCACTGCTGACTTGGTGTTTAATTTACAAGATTTCCCTAGCCGCTTCGAGCTGATCGGCGGTAGCCTCTCTGGAGATAAATTTCTCAGCGGTCAACTCTGGCTGATTCAGATAACCCTGGGCCAATCCCACACTACTAATATGTAGCTCTCCCGGCTCCCCCACCGGAACGGTTGAAGATGGCGATCTAAGATATAGATTTGGGTGTTAGCGATCGGTCGCCCAATCGGTAAACGTCGGGTGATTTCCGTACACTCTGCCAGTGTAGCGCAAACAGTGGACTCACTCGGGCCATAGGCGTTAAAGAAGCGTCGTTGTCGAGACCACTGCAGGGCGCCGCTGTATTGGCCAACACCTGCCAAGCCTCCTAAGTGAACATCTGGGACAGCATCGAGATCGCTTGGGGGCGAACGGATTTCTGATCGAGCGCCAGCACCCAGAGATAATTCCTTCAAAAAAGGAAAGAATTTTTGGAACATCATGAACCAATAACCGCCTGGCTTTGGTCAAAGAATGATATCCATTATGGCGAGCAATGCAGGGTGGGAAAACAGCAGGTTTCAAGTTGGACGCGGTTTATGTCCGTTTATTTTTGAGTTAAGATAGCTTATTGTTTTAGTGTAAGATTATCCAGTGATGTCAGCATATTCTCTGACATCACTGGATCGACGGATGGCTTCCTTGAACCATGTTGCATTCTGTTTATAAGAATTTTCCGTCAGTATCCGCTCAATAACAGCCTGAAAGCTAGAAACGCTTAAATTTCATTGGATAGCGATGGTTAAGGATCATGTCTTTAAGCTTGGGCATCAGGCTATTGGGAGGATTTTCCCTAACCTACGGCGATCGCCCGGTGGCAGGTATCACTAGACGATCACAAGTCCTGTTGGCATATTTAGTGCTGCATCATCACACAGTTCAGCCCCGTCGGCGCATCGCGTTTCACCTCTGGCCAACCTCCGCTGGCGCCAACGCCCGCGCCAATCTCCGCCGGGAGTTAAGCAGTTTGCGCCATGCTCTGCCCAATGCGGACCAATATCTTTGGACCGATGCTAAAACCCTGCAATGGTTGTCAAATGCCAGTTTCACCCTGGATGTGGCTGAGTTTGAAGCGGCTGTACAAGCGGCAGAGCGACTGTGTTCAGCTTTTTGTGTAAACCGGATTCAGAAGTACGCATTTACGTTGTTTCAGAAGCGTCATACACAAAATTCTGATCAGTCTCCAATCTTGACGCGAGAAATGCTGGGTAATTCCCCCGGAGCAGAATGCTGAGTTTGTCTGTCACATGGAATCGGTGTTGGAAGTCTATCATCGCCCTTATCATCCCGATTTTCCGGTGGTTTGTCTGGATGAAAGTCCCAAGCAAGTTGTATAAATTTCAATCTCTTTTTGGACTCCATACATGATCAATGCTACTGCATAATCAGAGCCTGGCGCAGTCAGCAAAAAGGGATTCCCAGTAGGAGATAAAACAACTAAAGGCATCATGGCGCGACCGAGAATAATTTCATCTTGGTCATTTTCCGAGCCGATTTTGTGAAGATAAACTTCTCTGCTTTGGAATTTCTCTACAGCTGCCATACCCACTTTCATTTCTTGTCGGCGACTGTAGAAAAATGACCGAGAATCAGGCAGCCAATCTACACCCCAATCGGCTCCCCAAATTGGCTGTGCTATATCTTTGAGAGTTTTAATTTCCATTACATAGTGGAAACTTTCTTCCGTACCATTTGCTGAAATGCCATAGGCTAGATACTTTCCATCCCAGGATGGCTTAAAGGAATATATTGAGTGTGGTTTACCAGTTTCCTGGCTCCATTTTTCGGGATCGACTAATAAAACTTCATCGCTATTCATATCATCTCGCAGATAAAGCTTCCATGCATTGTCTTGAGCTTTCTGTTTGAGATAGAAGATATTGCCGTTAGCTAGACGCACCACACTGGTTAATTTACTTGGGATGGCTGCATCTAGTTCCAGCATTCGGTTTAAAAAGTGACTTCTCCAGGGAATTTGATTGAGAATATTATTAGTATGCTCGCTTTGAGCTTTTACCCATTGCTGCACCGCTTCATCTTGGAGGTTTTCCATGTAGCGGTAATTATCAATTATCTGTTTGCCAAAGTATTCATTGCTAACAGATTTGATAGATGCAACTGGCAGATTTAGGTTAACTATTAATTTATTTTTATCCATAATAGAAAACAAGCAAATATTTGATTCTATCTGGAATTCTAATAGTTTTGCAGCAAGACTAGCAGATTCAGTCTACAAAATTTCAACGTTGTTATCACCATTTGACCTCAGCAATGAAGCTGGAATTGACATCAATGCGATTGGATTAGCGAGATCTAATTGTCACTCCAATTCTCAAAAACGCCCATGAATTCGTTCTGTAGAGACTACCCACCTCTGCTTTCCCTGCCCTCCTTCTCGGTCGCCCAGCCAACTCAATCGCTTTGCTTCCACTTACATCAATCCTAACTGGGCAAGAATACTCTTGCCAGTTAGCAACTCGGTTAGGAGACCGATGACAATGCCAAGCATGGCTAAACGACCATGCAGCGTTTCAGCGAATCGGGTAAAGCCAAATCTAGGTTCGGGGTTTTCCATCACCGACGATCCTTCTAATTAAAACCGAATGGTTAAATCAAGTATAACTCTTGGGAACAGTTGCGATCGCCTTGGCGCTCCCTCAATCCTGGACTCTTTCATAATAGTTGAGCAGCTAAGATCCTGGCGATCGCACCACCGCGATGATGGCTCAGTTGTTGAAATTTCATTGCCATTTATGGTGTGGGATCCAACGGTGCTAAATTTTGCGGCGGTCTGAGATCCCTGGGTTTTTGAAAAACCCAGGGATCTGGGGCTAGAAGTAGGGGAATGGGGGAGAGGGGGAAGAGGGGGAGATTCTTCTCAATCCGAGGCTTTGCCTGGAATTGAACAGTTGGAGGCTCTGCCTCCCCAGCAGCCCCGGATTATCGGAACCCCCCAACTTCAACTATTCAAGCTCGCTGAACTACGACTTGTACCCAATGCAGAACTTTTTAATTTCTAGATGTAGCAAGCTAAGGAGCATTTAAGTTGCATGATCTGGGCGGACAAGATGCCTACCCCACAAGAGTTTCAAAAGATTGTTAATGCAACAATCAATGCCGATGAGCTTAATCCTAGATAATTTGTGAATACAAAATACTTTTTGGAGTCTGGCAATCTCTATTTTTCAACACCCTCTGTTTTATCAGGTTTACGACTGATTTAGGACTGATACCAATTCAATATGAGGATGAGCATAATTCAGAGACTGGAAGCCTTGCTATCAAAGGATTTAATCTCATCTATTTTGTACAGCTTCATATCCATTTGGTATGATATATATACTTATTGCTCCATAGCCTATATCTGGTTAATTTGATAATAGATTTAAATTTGGTTTTATATAAAATAATTGGGTTAAGGCGTTAAAAATGGATGTGGGAGTCTGAGTGGAGAGGCGATTGTATCGCTGCGCCTTTTTGAGATCGGGGGAAGGGTTTTAGGATTGTAGACAGGATTAATATCCCTCGTTTTAGCCATGTGTTGAAGTTTGAAGTAGAGAAATAATTTTGAGTTCCCGATAAAGTAGCATTTTGCCAGGTATACCGATGCTCAATCAACAACTGCTCAGGTGGATGCTCCCTGTATTCCTTGGCCTTGGCGCCATGCCTGCAATAGTGAGCAGGACTGTGTTGGCAAAGCGGCATCCGGCAATATGGCCTAATCAACTGGCGCAACAATCTTCAACGACTTCAGATCGCAGGCTTATCGAATGGTCAGGAGAACTGACTGAAGCGAGTCAACAGTTGGAGGATGGTCGCTACTACAACTCGCATCGCTTTGAGGGGTTAGCGGGTGAGGAGATCGCGATTGAGCTAATGAGTGAGGTGTTTGACGCCTACCTGATTTTGCAGGGGCCAGCAGGGATGACGGTGGCCGAGAATGATGATGGCGAAGGGACAAATTCAAGAATAGTGTTGACCTTGCCCGACAGTGGCGCGTATACGATCCTGGCTAACACCTCTGCAGCGGGAGAGACCGGGGCATACCAATTAGAGGTTCGAGCGGCAACCGAGCGAGACCAGCAACTGGCCCGAGCCGATGTGCTGAATCAGCAGGCGGGCAGGCTTCGTAGTATGGGGCGCTATCAGGAAGGAATCGAGCAAGCGGAAGAAGGCTTGGCGCTACGGCGATCGTTGCTGGGCGAGCGCCATCCGGATGTGGCCGCTAGCCTCAACATCCTGGCTGGGCTGTATCGTGTCCAGGAGCGGTATGAGGAAGCGGAAGCGCTCTATAGGGAATCTCTGTCCATTAGGCGTGAGCAGTTAGGCGAGCGCCATCTGGATGTGGCTGCTAGTCTCAACAATCTGGCTGAGCTGTACCGTGTCCAGGAGCGGTATGAGGAAGCGAAACCGCTCTATGAGGAATCCTTGTCGATTTGGCGTGAGCAGTTAGGTGACCACCATTCGAATGTGGCCGTTAGCCTCAACAACCTGGCATTGCTATACGAGGCCCAGGGGCAGTATGAGGAAGCGAAACCGCTCTATGAGGAATCCCTATTGATTTGGCGTGAGCAGTTAGGCGAGAGCCATCCTTATGTGGCCACTAGCCTCAACAACCTAGCCGCTCTATACTACGCCCAGGAGCAATATGAGGCGGCGGAACCGCTCTATGAAAAAGCCCTGTTGATTTTGCGAGAGCAGTTAGGTGACCTTGATCTCTCTGTGATCGTTAGCCTTAATAATCTGGCCAAGCTGTACGAGGCCCAGGGGCGTTATGAAGAGGCGGAAGCGCGCTATGAAGAGGCCCTGTCCATTAGGCGCGAGCAGTTAGGTGATCGTCATCCGGATGTGGCCCTTAGCCTCAACAACCTGGCATTGCTGTACGTGGTCCTGGGGCGTTATGGAGAGGCGGAACCGCTCTATAAAGAGGCCCTGTCCATTAGGCGCGAGCAGTTAGGTGATCGCCATTCGGATGTGGCCCTTAGCCTCAACAATCTAGCCGAGCTGTACCGTGAGCAGGGGCGGTATGGGGAGGCGGAACCGCTCTATGAAGAAGCCCTGTCCATTGGGCGCAAGCAGTTAGGTGATCGCCATCCGGATGTGGCCCTTAGCCTCAACAATCTGGCTGGGCTATACGAGGCCCAGGGGCGTTATAGAGAGGCGGAACCGCTCCATGAAGAAGCCCTGTCGATTTTGCGTGGGCAGTTAGGCGACCGCCATCTGGATGTGGCTACTAGCCTCAACAACCTAGCCGCGCTGCACTACCTCCAGGCGCAGTATGGGGAGGCGGAGCCGCTCTATAAAGAAGCCCTGTCGATTTTGCGTGGGCAGTTAGGCGACCGTCATCTGTTGTATGTGGCCAAAAGTCTCAACAACCTGGCTGAGCTGTTCCGTGTCCAGGCGCAGTATGGGGAGGCGGAGCCGCTCTATAAAGAAGCCCTGTCGATTTTGCGTGGGCAGCTAGGTGAGCGCCATCCGGATGTGGCTGTTAGCCTCAACAATTTGGCTGTACTGTACATGGTCCAAGGGCATTATGGAGAGGCGAAAGCGCATCATGAAGAAGCCCTGTCGATTTTGCGTGGGCAGCTAGGTGAGCGCCATCCGGATGTGGCTGTTAGCCTCAACAACCTGGCCGAGCTGTATACGGTTCAGGAGCGCGTTGGCGAAGCCATTAATGCCTTGCAAGCGGGGCTAGACATTGAGGAGTGGAACCTGGAACTCAACCTAGCAAGTCTAGCGGAGGCGCAACGGCAAGCCTACGCCGCCACAATTTCAGAGACGACTGACCGTACGATTTCCCTGTCGTTGCATGCCGCCGCTCTGTCTCCCGCCGCCCAGCAGTTGGCTCTCACTACCTTGCTGCGCCGCAAAGGGCGTATCTTGGAGGCGGGCGCCAGTAGCCTGCGGGTCTTGCGCCAAAATCTCACCCGGAAAGACCAAGCCACTTTTGATGAGTTGCAGGCGGTTCGGCAGTCCCTCGCCGCCCTCATCTTCAATCGTCCCGCCACCCTGCCGCTCGATCAGTACGGCACCCGGATTAGCGAACTAGAAGCTGAAGCCAATGGCCTAGAGACAACGCTAGCCCGCAACAGCGCCGCCTTTCGGGTGGAAACAGAGCCGGTTGAGATCGCCGCTGTTCAAGCCCAGCTCCCCGCCAACGGCGTCCTGGTCGAGTATGTCCGTTATCGGCCCTATGATTCCGCCGCCGACCGCTTTGACGCCTCTCGCTACGCCGCCTACCTGCTCTTTCCCGATGGCGGCGTCAAAGCGGTTGATCTTGGCGAGGCGGCTGAGATCGAGACGGCGATCCGAACTCTGGCCCAGAGTCTAGCCGACCGCAACACCCCTGCCACTACGATTGAGCAGCAGGCGCGGGCATTGGATGAATGGGTCTTTGCGCCGCTGCGGGCTGACTTGAGCCCAGCCGACCGACTGCTGATCTCCCCTGATGGAGCGCTGAACCTGATTCCCTTCGAGGTGTTGCGTTCCCCTGACAAACGCTATCTGGTGGAAGACTTTGCGGTGAGCTATCTCAACTCGGGGCGGGAGTTGACCCGCCTGGACCTAACGCCCCCGAGCGATCACCCCCCTGTCATCCTGGCCTACCCGAGTTACGGACAGGCGAATGTCGCGCCCCCCAGTGACGGCTCCCGCTCAGTCGATCTAGGGTCGTTGACGGTGGCGCCCCTGGACTGGACTTATGATGAGGGGCGGTCCCTCTCCGCGCGGTTACCCAAGGCGGTCTTGAAGATGGGGTCGGCGGCGACAGAAACCTATCTGAAGCAGATGCCGCCGCCGCCGCTGCTGCACATCGCCACCCACGGCATCTTTCTGGCCGACGCCCCCCGACGTGTGGTGGTGGAGGCTGAAGCCAGTCTGGAATATGAAATCCCGAGCGAAAATCCGCTGCTGCGCTCCATGTTGGCCTTAGCGAACTTCAACAGTCGAGGCGGGGGGGATTCAGAGGATGATGGGGTGTTCACCGCCCTGGAAGCCTCCGGACTCAATCTTTACGGCACAGAGCTAGTGACGCTCTCGGCCTGTGAGACGGGTCAGGGCGAGGTGCGCAATGGCGAGGGGGTGTATGGTCTGCGGCGGTCCTTTGCGCTGGCTGGGGCGGAGTCATTATTGATGAGCCTCTGGCGGGTGGAAGATAAAGGCGCTGCAGCGTTCATGGAGCGCTACTACGACACTTTGCTCAGCGGCGTGGGCCGGAGCGATTCGTTGCGGCGACTCCAGCTAGAGATGATTCGCTCCGAGGACGCTGAGTCGCGTCATCCATATAGGTGGGCGGCGTTTGTCTTGACTGGCGACTGGCGACCCTGGTCGCTCAATTAGGGAGCAAATAGCCTAGCTGTAATGACGCCAGCCGACCTTTCTCAAGCCCTCAATCACTATCAAGCCGCCCTCAGCGACTGGAGCCGCCGCCGCGCCGACGTCCCAAGAGGCGCTGTGGAGCAGCAGGGCCTAACCGTATTGAGAGCGCGGGAAGCGCTTCAGGCGGCGCTAGAGCGGTCTCCGATTCCCGACGTCTACTCGCTGCGACGGCTCCAATGGCTAGATCACTTTCTGCTTCTGCAGGCCAACGCATTGGCTAGGGTAGTCGATTTTCGGCGGTATCGCCAGAGTCTATTCCCGCCCGCTGACCACTGGTGGTGGCGTTTGGATAGCCATCTCCCCCGGCATCGCCAAGACCGCTGCGACTGGCTGTTTCGGGGAGCTGGGGTGTTGTTATGGACAGTGGGTTTGGGGTTATTAGGCGATATCAGCCGTCGCTTTTTCCTGGGGGGACCGGGGGTGGCTGGGGTGTCTGCGATCGCCTTTTCGGGTTTGTTGACGTTGCTCAATGCCCGCAGCGAACTCACGGCGGCAGGTCGGGCAGGCTTTGATCATTTGCTAGAGAGTCTGCGAGTCCCCCAAAAATGGCAGTATGAGGCGAAGCTGGGCGCGACCGGACTGCTATCGATGTTTTTACTGAGCTTTTGGTTGTCGCTGCCGACTCTCTCAAATCTGTATAACCAATGGGGCAACCGAGCTGGGCGTCTGGGCAGCGCCGTGCAAAACTACCAGCGGGCGATCGGGCTCAATCCCGACAATGTAGACGCCCATTACAATATCGGCGTTCTTTACGAAGACCTGCAGCAATTGGAGCAGGCGGAGACTCACTATCGGATTGCTATGCAAGGGAATGTGCCAGAAGCGTATAACAACTTAGGGCGTTTATATCTGCAACCGCCCGACCCTAATCCTGCTGCCGCCGTCGTTTTGTTGTCTGTCGGGCTAGAACTTACGGAAAGCCAAGAGAAGGCATTGAAAGAAGATAATAGCTTCTTTGCAACGCGGTACACCCTGTTCAAAAATTTAGGTTGGGCTCGCTTACATCAGGCGCGATATCCGGATGCAGAGAGGCCGCTGAAGGCTGCGATCGGGATTTTGCAACGGCCTGAGGCTGAAGCCCAAATCTCCAATCCCGCCTCGGCTCACTGTCTATTGGCTCAGGTGTTAGAGGCGCAAGGCGATGAGACGGCCCTAGCGTCTTGGCGATCGTGTTACCAACTGGGACGGAGCGCCAACCTGGATGAGGATACCTGGATGTTCCAAGCCTGCCAGCGATTAAAGGAGAAAAATCTGCCGTGCCCCCATCCCTAAATCCTAGTTTTTCCCACCGACCTCCCTTGAGAACACAGTGCATGAGGCTCCCGAGGCGTGCGATTTCTGCTGGGCTTTCCCTCACTCTATCCTGGGGGCTGCTTTCCCTCACGACACTTCCGGCAGCCGCCCAAGGCGCAGGGGGTAACTACATCTCTGAGATTCAGGGGCAGGCTGAGTTGAAGTCAGCGGGTCAAGACAATTTCCAGCGGGCCTATGCGGGGGATCCTCTCCGCGCTCCGGACCAACTGCGGGTCAGCGCTGGCAGCACCGTGGATGTAGTCTGTAACAACATCCGCCTACATACACTTGCCGCTGGCACTTATACCATCAGCGATTACTGCAATACTGAGGGACCGATCTCGCTACCATCGAGCCGCCGCCCGGCGCGTGACTTCAATGCCAATTTGCCTTATGTTTTGAGGCCCCGCAACACCGCTCTATTGGAAGCGCCTCAGCCTACGATTCGCTGGAATCCGGTGGATGGAGCCCAGAGCTATGAGGTCCGTGTGAGCGGGCCAGATGGCCAGTGGACAACCGATGTGAGTGACACCGAGGTCATTTACGATGGCCCAGCTCTCCAGCCCGATATCCGTTATCGCATTGTAATCACTGCCAATAATGATCTATCTTCCAGCCCTGATGTTCCCGTTGGTTTCACCCTGTTGTCTATGGAGGAAGCCGCCAGGGTCAAGGATCAAGTCGCGCAACTTCTAGCTTTACCGCAGAACGCGGATGCGGCGGCGATTGGGCTGGCGCTCCTCTACCAAAGCTACATGCATAGCAATCCCGCTCAACACAGTAATGCGCTTAATCAAGCGGCGCTGGATGTGCTTCAAAAACGCATTGATGATGGGACAGAGAACAGTCAAATCTATCTGCTGCAGGGGGATATTTATCTGGCAGTAGGACTGCCGTTGAAGGCGCAGAAGCAGTATGAGCAGGCGTTAGAACTGGCAATGGAGGCGGAGCAGTTGACGCGGCAAGCCGATAGCTATGAGGGACTCGCCACAGTTGCCCAGGGCGAAAGTGAAGTCTCGGATGCGATCTCACATCTAAAGTCAGCTCTGAGAATTTACGAAACGTTGGGCAATGTTACTCAAGTGAATGCCCTACAGGAGCGTATTGACCGCCTCCAGCTTCAGCTATAGCCGTCGCTTAAAACGCTGCGGCTCCTCATTAATCTCAGTTAATCTCACGGGATGCACAACCAGGTTCATAGTAGAAATTCAAAAGCTAAAAACCCCGCCGTCCAAAGCCCCAGGATGTAAACCCGAATTTCTCACAAAATATCCACGAATAGACTAAATCCTATTTTTTGGCGGCCTATTTCTGAGAATCTGCTTCAATGATCACCCTTAGACTCAAAATTCATTCAAAAATAAGTCGGATAAGCGCCAAGATTAGCC
>JAKSDM010000731.1 GCA_022360135.1 Pseudanabaenales cyanobacterium
TAGCGTGGGAAAGTGTTCGGGTGGGCAGAATTGCAGGCAAAAGCTGGCGTTTACCAGATCTACTGAGGGCGGTAGGGTCAGGGATTCAAAGCGTTGGACACGAGTCTCCAGAAAGGCTCGATTGACGCCGGAGCGTTGGCGAAGCTGCGCAATCGCCGCTTTCTCTCCATCGATAGCCAGCACTCGCCAACCTTGTCGGAGGAGCTCCACCGTATCTCGCCCATCGCCGCACCCCAGATCCACTGCAAATCGTCGGGTCTCCTTAGGGGCTTCCGCCTCAAACTGAGTCAGAGCGAATAGAAGCGTCTCTCGGGGGGGGCGACCCCTGGTCGCCCGATAGTAGACTGACCAATCACGTTCCAGCAGAGAATGTTTGGTTGGGTTATTGATTAACTGTGACATGATGTGTCTTGATGTATCTCCACTTCCTGCTAGGTCAATGCGATTGGGGCATAGGTATGACAAGCCTTTGGGCAAACCCGCATGCACGCCTGACAACCAATGCAGTTATCTGGATCGACAATAGTCATGACTTTGCGTTCGATATCGTCGTCGTCGTCATCATCGACCACTTCACCGTCTTCATTCAGGCCGATTAATGACATTACCGCCCGGCCACAGGCCTTAAAACAGCGGCCACAGCCAATACAGGTATCACGATTAATATCCTGAAGAAATTGAGGCGTCCAGTCTTTTTTGCCAAAGGTTAGACCTGTTAAGTAAGTCATCGTATCACTCCTTTTTTTTTAGTCAGCATCTGCTGTGAATGAGATTGCCACATCGGTTAAAATCCCAATGCCCTGGCGCTTTGGTAAAAGATAAAACTAGATGTCCAAGCCAATCCCAAAGACCAGACCATCGCCATCAGGACAAATTTGGTGCTATTGGACTCGCTTTTGAGTAGGCTAAGGGTTGATAAGCAGGGCAGATAAAGCAGGGTGAACAGCATAAAGCTGAAGGCTTGAACCCAGTCAATCTGGCTTGCGATCGCCCCCACCAAATCGGGCGCTCCTGACATTTGTTGGTAAATCAGGGTTAATCCGCCTAGAATCACCTCCTTAGCAAAAACGCCAAAAATCAACGTAATGGCTAGCTGGGCATCAATCCCAATGGGAGCCATGAACGGCTGAGTCGCTTGACCCAGCATGCCGCCCAGAGTTTGGGAGCTCATGGCGGGCACATTCCAGGGCAAATGGTTCAGCAACCAGATCAAGACCACGCCAGAAATGATGAATCGGTAAGACCATCGTAAAAAATGATGCACTTCATACCAAGCTCGCAACAGCACTTGCTTAAAGGTGGGAAAACGATAGGGCGGCAGTTCCAGGATGAAAGACTCCTGATGCGGGAAGTAACCTTTTAGCAGAAATGCGGTTAGAACAGTAGCCACTAAGCTGAATCCATATAAGCTAACCAGGACCAAGGGGGCGGTGGTGGTGGAAAATAGGGCCGCAGAGATAAAAATAAACACGTTTAGACGACCCGGACAAAGGGAGAAGGGTAAGATCAGCATCGACAGCAATCTGAGATTAGTTGATTGCATCACCCGAATCCCCATCACGGCTGGCAGATTGCAGCCAAATCCCCGCAGGGACATGACAAAACTCCGCCCATCTAGCCCCAGTTGTTGCATCAATCCATCCGTCAGAAAGGCGGCGCGGGACAGATAGCCGCTATCTTCCAAAACTGCCATGCCAAAGAAGAACAGCGTAATCAGCGGATCAAACGCAATGACGGTGCCTACCCCATCGTAAAGTCCCTCTAACAGAAATGCTTTGGGAAAGGGGGGGAGACCTGAGAGCAGGGGTTCAAGCAGCCCCACTTTCAAGCCATGCAGCCCCACCTCTATCCAATTCTGCCAGGGAGCCGCCAGCACATAGATAATCTGGAAGGTGAGAAATAAAGCGCCAAATAAGATAGGCAATCCCCAGATGGGATGCAATAGCACCCGATCCAATCTCTGAGTCCAGGTCTCTTGGGGGAGAGTCGAGATCTCAACCGCTTCCCGGAGTAAGCCCTCTAATTCTTCAGCGATCTGGCTTTTGGCAACCCACTGTTCCTCTAAGGGGCCCGGATGGACAGCCTGGTGCTGCTGACTGAGGGTGTGTGCGATCGCGTCATAAGCCAGGGGATATCCCTGTCCGTACTTAGCGCTAAGAGAAACAACCGGCATACCCAAACCCCTGGCAATTTTTTGGCTATCGACCGAAACACCAAATTTAGCCGCTTCATCCGCCATATTCAGTAAGAGCACAGTGGGCAGATGTAAATGCTTGACCTGAAGCGCTAAAGCAATCTGATGGTCAATCTGGCTAGTGTTAATCACAATCAGCACCAGATGCAGTGGGGTTGTACTGAGAAACTGTCGCACTATCGCTTCATCCTCAGACAACCCTTGCAGGTCATAGATCCCAGGGAGATCTACAATTTCCACCTGCTTATTCTTAAGTTGAACGTGCGCCATCGCCAACTCGACCGTAATGCCCGGCCAGTTGCCAATACTGGCATTGGCGCCCGTAAGTCGATTAAAGAATGTGGACTTGCCGGTATTCGGCGCCCCCAACACTGCAATCCGTTTCATCGTCGTGCTCCGGTTCTATGCTTACGACATATACCTGTTGGGCCTCTTGACGTCGTAACATCACTTCTGTGGCGCTAATCCGAATATGGAGGGGGCCAGAGAACCCAGCCTTACGGACCACTGACACTTGCCGTCCAGGACGAAACCCGAAAGCGAATAACTTCTGCTGCAGACCAACTTTAGCAGTAAGCCAGGTAATCACTGCAGGCTCATTAATGGCTAGTGAATTGAGAGTAGTGATCAGCATCCGGACCTCTGCTAAAATCTCGCTCCAATCCTCAGGTTTAGACCCTCACCCTACCCTTGATCCGCACATAAATTGCCTGGATCATCTTCTCACTCAGCGCCAAGCGATTAGTTCCTGTCTTAATCACAAAACGCGGGAATCGCTGTTCTAAAGTGATTGGGGCTCCAGGAACTAAACCCATTTTCTGCAATGCTTGAACGGTAGCGGTATCCGCCGCCTGGGTCAATCGGGCGACAACACCATGCTCCCCAATCTTGAGCAACTTTAGAGGAGAACCAGAAACTGTAAAGTCATCAAACATTTTGGCAACCTCTGGGGAATGGTTAGGGTGGAATAGCACTGAAATAAGCCATGTGGGCAATGCCCACCCTACGGAATTCAGGGCTTTTAGCAATTTATAAACTCTTATTTCAGCGCCATTCTAGTTAGGGTGTGCATATCAATCATCTGCAATATCTCAAAGCGGGTTAACCCCCCTTCAAACTAGATACGCTTCTTGATGAGTCTTGATTGTGCAGTTAGACTTGGGATAGGCGACACAAAGTAAGACCCAGCCCTTGGCCAACTGGTCATCATCTAAGAAGACTTGGTCGGTTTGGTCGACTTCGCCTTCAACAATCTTGCCCACACAACTAGAACACGATCCAGACATACAGGAAAACGGTAGTTCGAGTCCTTGCTCTTCAGCCGCAGAGAGAATATACGTGTCGTCTTCAACCGGAATGGTGATGTCGATGTTCCGCTTCTTGTTGATGAGTTGTACCTGATAAGTCGTCATGATGGTTTCTCCTGGGTTACGGAATTGAATGTTTATACACAAATCTTCTGAGGCCTATCCCTCAAGGTTTTGGTCCCTACCCCCTACCCCTTTAAGAAAAGGGGAAACCGGATTCAAAGTCTCCCTTTTTAAGAGGGATTTAGGGGGATCGAGCGACCAATCAACTACACGGTGCGGCAGCAGGCGTACAATTCCCCGCCTGGAAGGATTGTCCACAGCCACAGGTGTCTGTAGCGTTGGGGTTGGTGAATTTGAATCCGCTTTCGATTAGCCCATCCACATAGTCAACCACCACGCCTTCCAGCAAAGGGGCGCTTTGGCGATCAACATAGACCTTAAGACTGCCTTGCTCTACAACCAGATCATCGGTCTGTGGCGCATCGGCAATATTCAGGGCGTATTGGTAACCGCTACAGCCGCCGTCATCTACCGAAAAACGGACGCCGCGTTGCGTGGAGTCACTATCCTGACTGCTGCCTCGCAGAAAAGCACGAAGCCGTAGTTCAGCAACTTCTGTTAGGGTGATGGTCATTGGGGTCTCCTAGATTTTGGATTTTGGATTTTTCCGGATGTTGCTGGGAGCAACGATTCTAGTAGATCGGGGATCTATGCCTTATCGGCGAGAAGTACAGCGAGGAACAACGTATGTTGATTTAATCGCAGCGGCTTTCACCGGTTGGAATCGTGAGAAGAACAGTCACAATCAGCAGTTTGAACAGCCAGGGGATGAAAACCAGGCTGAGACAGATACAGGAACTCGTGATCAAACTGAAAGTTACCCGCAGCGTCTCATCTGAAATGGTTTTGGTCAGTCTATAGGTGGTAATTGCGAGCGAGAAAGTGATCAGGGTTGGCAATAGCATGATTAGGGAGCTGAGCCGGGGGGGAAGTATGGGATCTTTCTCCACAGACTGGACAGTTGGGATCGTGATAAGGACGACGCTTAGCGAACTCTGATCGGCTCAAATCCATTGTCAGGAGTTGAGAGAACAGTGGTTCACCGAAACCTGTAATCAGTTTGATTGCTTCTAGGGCCGTTAAACAGGCCAGCGTTCCAGATACAGCGCCGAGGACGCCAAACCCGCGTCGATCCCAATCCGGTTTCTCGGGGAACAGGCAAGATAAACAGGGTGTCCGTCCCGGCGAAATGGTCGTCAGATAGGCCTCCATGTCATTCATGGCAGCTTCGACCATCGGTTTACCCCAGCGCACGCAAGCCTCATTGAGCCGGTTGCGCTCTTCGAAGTTGTGGGCGCAGTCAAGCGCTACATCAGCCCGCTGTACCAGTTCATCAACATTCTCTGACGTGACGTAGTCAAAAACAGCATCGATTTGAACATCGGGATTAATCGCCGCCAAGGTGGATTTGGCTTTGAATACCCTCGGTTTGCCCAGCCAGTCGTGGCTCATCAGAATCTGCCGATTCATATCATCGAGTCGGAGTTCACCACCCCGCACCAAGATCAGTTGACCAACCCCAGCCACTGCCAGATAAAGCGCCGCTGTTCCCCCTAACCCACCCACCCCGGTCACGAGTACAGTCGATGCCTTTAACTGCCGCTGCGCTACTTCACCAAAGCCAGGCAACATGATCTGCCGACGGTAGCGTTCGAGTTCAGTTGGAGTTAGGTTCGGCACGATAGGGGCTCCTTAGTCAAATCCGATAGTGATTAAAACTTGAGCATCGCCATGCTCATAGAGATTCGATGTCAATCCTTGCCAATTTCTGATATCAGGACCACGTTTTTGGGTTTCTGTTTGAACACCTTGAACAGCTTCTGCTCGATTGGCGTCGATGTGAGGAATAAATTGTAGGCGTTCTGAAGTGCAATCCGATACTGATTCAGTTTTTCCTCCTCACTTAACTCAGTGGCTTCTCCTTCAGGCGCTTGGATGAGCTGCGAGAACTTCTGTAAAATATGCAAACGATTAACACTCACAATCTGAGGATCATAGGGAAGATCAAAAAACTCGAAGTACTCCTCAGCATCAACAAGACGATTGAAATCAGCTAGGGTTTTATTCATTTGCTCTGCTCCAACGTTTTTAGCTGTTGTTTCAAATCGCGCAGCCGACAATAGATTTCGTAAGTTTGGACGGAGATATCCGGCAACTTCTCCAAATCAGCAGGTAGTCCTTCTGCAATATCATGCAAATCCATCTTGAGTTGACCCGCTTTACTGTTCAGTTTTTTGATTTGTGTCTTGAGGTCATCAATATTGAGAGCAGGTTCTGTTGCTTGCGTCATAGAAACCTCCTTTGGGAACAGCATTTTATCTTTGTCATTTGTCATTTGTCACTTATTACTTGTCACTTGTTACCTGTTACTTGACTAATAACCAATCACCATAACGAATGACTAATGACCAATGACCAACTTTAGAGCCTGCCGACTTCTGGGAAGCGATTCGCTAAATCCACACCTTTTTGCACGAGTTTTTCACCCTCGATCGCCATTTTTTCTAGAGTATCAAAACCAAAGCGTTGAGCATCCCGTAGGGTCCTAGAAACGAGCAACAGACGGCCCGAGAAGACCAACGCCCAGCCGAAGCCTTCATGGCTTAAGTCAATCACAACTTGGCTCAGCAGACCCGTTTGCTGTTCAATCCGGACTGCGATCGCGCGATAAAACGCCAGGATTCTACTCTGAGTTACTAGATCAACCTCTCCGTCAACCGAGATTTCCCGTTTCTGGGCGCGGCTGAGTACATAGGGCTTCAGAAGCAGGTCGTCGCTCCAATTGCGGTACGCGCCATAAGCATCATTGGCTCGGATTTGTTGAACAATCGCCTGCAAGAACGGTGATTCCAGCACCTCTATGGAAACCGATTGGGGGGTGGTCGTATTTGTTGTTAGGCTCATACTAGGATTTCCTCCTCTTCTAGTTCATCAATGTTTTCGGCAAAACTGTCTTCTACAAAGCTGCTGGAATTTTCGGCAAAACTAGTGGATCTTTGCCGCAGGGCTTTTCGAAGCCAGGGTGGAGGGCTGCCTTGCAACATTTTCACAAGTTTGCCCAGCACATCTGTAATCAGGTCGTCTTCCGATTCAGCCCGCAGCGGCGTCACCTTGACATCTAGTAAACGCTTCGCGGCGCTTCCTCCAATGGCGGCAACATATACAATCGTGCAATCATCTAAGGCGGCGACTTTAGGCGTCAATTTGTCTTCGTTGCCGTCTTCTTTCAAATTCCCCGAAAATTCGATGGTTTCCAGGAATTCATATCCCGCCGATGTCACATCATAAACATCCACTTTTTGGGCTGAGCCGAAATGGGCATTGATGTGAACCGAGTCACGGGTGGCGAAAGCAATTTTCATAATGGCGCTCCTTCGCAAGTTACTCTTGATGAGCAGGGGACAGGAAGATAAACCCAACCTCAAACCTCAAACCTCAAACCTTTATCTCTCAATATCTCTGTAGCATCGATTAACTACAACTCACCCCCACCTTCCCAAGATGTATGCAATACAAGTGGGCGTGTAAATTAGAGATCTGCAGCTAATAACCACCCATCCACCCATCCACCCACCCTCTACTACTGGGACTTGATTTTTACGCTAATTCCTCACCGCATATCTCCATTGCTCCATCGCTTTACTCGCTCATGGGCTGAGGCTTCCTCCATCTGCAGGAAGAGATTGCCAATGTCAAACAGTAATTCGATTGCGCCTCGGTAGCCAA
>JAKSDM010000397.1 GCA_022360135.1 Pseudanabaenales cyanobacterium
AATTAAAGAATAGCACTTCAGATTTGGCGGTCTGATGCCAAAAGCAATTTAATTCAAGCAAGATGAACATACATGGACCGCGAATTGTAATCTTGGGTGCTGGCATTGGCGGTATGAAAACGGCAGAGTCCTTGGTCGCGATTAACGGGAAAAGTTCATGAAAAAACTAAAAAATCGATGGAAGTCAGCCATATCGATGGCGTTATTGGTCGCTGTCAGTATTGTTATTTCAGTTACCGTAGCAAATCGAGGGTCATCAGATTTCGCTCATGCCAATCAAATTCGTTTGGTTAGTTTTACTGACAGCGAGTGGAACATTGTTAAGACGCTATCACCGCCTCCCCCTGTCCCCCCCTCTCCGACTAATAAATATGCTGACAACCCTAAAGCTGCCGAGTTGGGTCAAATGTTATTTTTCGATACCAACGCCGACGGTATCAATAGAGTGGTTGAACCGGATATTGGCTGGGGGCCTGTAGGAAAACCCGTAAAAATGGGGTGCGTTGGTTGTCATATCCCATCAGAAGGCTTTGTTGATCGCCGTTTAGGACTGGACTGGCCCGTTTCACTGGGCGCCGATGGGTTTACCCCCCGTAGAACCCAGCCCTTATTCAATATGGCGTACTACAATCCCATTGGTTTTGATAGTGACGCACATCGGGATACCCTATGGCATCAAGCCGTGAAAGCCTATGAGTTCAACCTACAACAAAACGGCTCACGCCTGCGTTTAGCTCATGTCATTTGGGATCTCTATAAAGATGAGTATGAAGCCGTATTTGGCCCATTGCCCGCTGGACTTGGGGATGGTAGTTTTCTGCCGCAGGGTAAACCTGGAACACCTGAATGGGACACATTAAGCCCAGCGGATCAAGACGCCATCACCGAAGTAATGGTTAACTACGGTAAGGCGATCTCAGCCTACGAACGCAAACTGAACACTAGCCTGACACCCTTTGACGCCTTTGTAGCGGGTGATCTCCAGGCTATTTCAAGTAACGCGAAAAACGGCCTGAAGCTATTTATGGGTAAAGCACAATGTATCACTTGTCACAGTGGGGCTATGTTTACCGATAATAAGCTTCATGTGACTGGCGTACCTCAAAAAGGCATTCATGTCCCTACAGTCGATACTGGCGCCCTAGAAGGTCTCCCAAGCCAACTAGGATCTGATTTCTTAGGGGACAGTAAATGGAGTGATGATCCTGAGTTTGGTCAAAAGCTAGTGGATTTCTGGAAGGCAATCGACCAAGATCCGGTCGCCAAAGAAAAAACAAGAGGTCAGTTTCGCACGGCTCAACTGCGCAATGTGGCCATAACGGGTCCCTACTTCCATAGTGGTTTCTCAGAAACGCTGTTTGAGGCGATTCAAATTTATAATCACCCCGGCGTCAATCCAAATTTTTCTGGTGAATTAAGTCCACTGATGAAACCGTTAGATCTTAATCATCGCGAAATTAAAGATCTCGTCGCCTTCTTAGAAACCTTAACTGGCGCCGTACCCCCTGAACTACTTGAGGATACTAGCCGTAAATATCGAGGGTGATTAAAACCGGGAGAATCAAGCAATGATAGGGTTTTCAACCGCTTAATTTGACTCTGAGCACCCTTCATTGACACTATCTCTCTATCCCTGATTGAACGAAACGGTCAGTGCGATCGCTCATCACCGTAGCTGTATGCTGGGTTGACGTAAGAAAACCCAGCATTTCCTTTGGCTCAGACCTGTGACGGTTTCTGCCACATTTGCGATTGCCGCTAACTATGACGATTGCCGATTGAGTGTGATGAAATGAGGTCATTTTTTGTCACTCGGAAAAATCAGCGCTTCATTCGCTACATTTGGTTGGCGATTGATCGGGATACAAGAGAAATTGTGGGTTGCTATATAGGGAATCAAATTCGTAAATCAGCTCGTCAATTATGGGACAGTTTTCCACGAGTCTATTGACAATGCGCCGTAATCTATACAGACTTTTGGAGGCTAAACGCGGGGCAGTCAAAGCCCTGCTCCTTAGTGTTTTCTGGCTGATCGCCTGTAGTGATCTCACGGGGCGACAAACCGATATCGATCGGCAAGAAACTCTGCGAGGACAATTAGTCCTCTGGGCCAGGACGGATGAACTTTGGACAGAGTCTATCCTAGCTAGGTTTAAAGAAGAGGTTGGCGAAGTTGTTGTCGAATTCACCGACCTTTATCAGGATGTTGAGATTGTGATTGAGTTCATGCCAGGAGACCAGCTGCTTGAAGAATTCATCACCCAGGTTAACAGAGGGTTTGGCCCCGACCTGGTCTTAACCGGAGCTAGAAACATTCTAGTATTGGGCCAAGCGGGCGTGTTACGAGATCTCAGTGACCATGAGATTGAATTTGCCTCTTTTCGATCCGAGGCTTTTAGACAGGTCCACTTTGAAGGCAAAGTATACGGCTGGCCCATGTTCCTCCACACCCAGGCTCTTTGCTACAACAAAGCCAAAGTTAAAACCCCTCCCACGACGCTGACAGAACTGCGGTTACAGGCGCTGGCGGGTTATTCCGTTGGCATGGTCTCTGATTTTAGCCAAACCTTTTGGGGAACCCAAATATTCGGCGGCAAACTGTTTGACCCACAGGGGCGAGTCGTTTTAGATCGTGACCGGGGATGGGCCAAGTGGATGGAGTGGTTAAAAGCGACCAAGGATGACCCTAATTTCATCTTAAGTCCCGATGCGCCAGCGCTACAGGAAGCCTTTATCGAAGGGCGATTGGCCTACATCGTTTGCAATTCCACCTGGATTCCCGCCTTCAGGCAGGCGTTAGGGAATCAGCAGTTCGGCGTCGCCCTATTACCGGGAGAAGCCAATCAACCGGCGGGTCCATTTCTCGAGCCGTCTGTCTTGCTATTTAATCGAGTTTCCAATCGGAATCAGACTCAACTGGCCCTCAAATTCGCCAATTTTTTGACCAATGTAGCCCAGCAAAGAGAAATGGTAGCAGACTTACCGGCCTTCATCCCGGTCAACACTCAGGTGCAGATTGACCGCCGCCTGTTTCCGATTCAAGGGGTTTTGCAGAAGCAATCCCGAACCGGCGTCACGACTCCCCTGAATACCCACCACGAAATCAGAGATTTCTATCGTTATGCTGACATCCTCTATCAACAGGTTCTAGCCGGAGAAATGTCTGCAGACAAGGCGGCTGACCAATTGGCTAAGCGTTTTAATACTGAGTTAAATGAGCCATGATAGTAAGGTATGTCTGATTCAATCCAATTTGGCTATCCTTTTCTATGGGATCAAATCCTGAAATGGGCCGTTGTGTTACAGCGACCTGCTGTCCAAGGCCAACTGTTGGCGATCGCGATCGCGGTCTTGGCGGCAAAGCTCATCTCTAAATGGGTATGGAAGACATTCCGCCGTCGCTTTGCCTCAACTAATTATTCATATAGGCAAGGGCAGAAGCGTTCCTGGACAGGATATGGAACCTTGCTACTGCACCTGATCTTTACCCCGCTGCTCAGCATTGTGGTCATTAGTCTATTCAAAGTGGGGTTTCGACTACAGGGCTGGGTTACAGGGTTGTTGTTGATCGCCGCCGCCCTTTTCTGGGTTTTTCTCCTGTTGCGTGTCTGCATAGGTGTTCTCTACGGCGTGTTCCCAACCCATGCCGTCAATCGATTGCAGTATCAGCTGACGACCCCCTTATTTTTTCTCTTTGCGATTGGTTCTATTCTGAGTCTGCAGAGTGATCTTCAGCAACTGGCGAACGTAGTTCTGTTCGAGCTGTTTGGCGGCTCCATTACCCTGGGAGATTGTTTCCTCACCACTTTCGGATTGTATTTCTGGGTTGTGAGTGTATTTTTCCTGGAACGCTTTTTGCAGTTCCTCATTACTGCAGGAGCCCGGTTCAAAGCCAGTGAATGGCAAGCCGTCTCCCTGATCATTCGCTATGTTCTGATCTTCCTAGGTATTGTGTTTATTTTTGGCTATGTTGGCTTTAGTCCCGCCGCTTTTGCCGCGATTACGGGTGGGTTATCCGTAGGGGTTGGGTTTGGTCTGAGGGAAGTCATCAGTAATTTTGTCAGTGGCATTTGGCTTTTATTTGAGGGGGCTCTAAAACCGGGGGATATTGTCAACGTTGGCGGAGAAGTTGGCGAAGTCCAACATCTGGGGATTCGAGCGGCTACTGTGCGGGTGTTACGAGATGGGTCTGAGAAAATCCTACCCAATCAGACCTTTTTTACCAATGAAGTGACGACCTATACGGGGAGCGATCGCTTAGTGTCCTGGTCACTGACAGTTGGGGTTAGCTACACCTGCAATCCCAAAACTGTGATAGATCTTCTCTTAAAGATTGCTGACCAGCATCCTAGTGTTCTCAAAGATCCCTCTCCCCTGGCCTTTTTCCTGGAATTCGGCGAGTCCAGTTTGAACTTTGAACTCAAATTCTGGCTCACCACACCCAGGCTGACAGT
>JAKSDM010001754.1 GCA_022360135.1 Pseudanabaenales cyanobacterium
CCGTCCTTATTGGTTTGGTCCGTCGCCCTACTTGTCACCGCTGTCTTCGCTTGGATTTTAAGCAATATTGTCTGGCGCGGGATCGGGCAAATTTCTTGGGAATTCCTCACCATGCCTCCTCAAGACGCCGGACGTGAGGGCGGCATTGGCCCGATTTTGGTCTCTACTGGGTTGATTTTAGGGGTCTGTCTCGGGGTATCCCTCCCGCTGGGGTTAGGAACCGCCATATTTCTGGCGGAATTTACGACGGCTGAGCGCGGCTTTGGCCGTCTGGTGCGGCGTAGTTTAGATGTCTTGTCCGGTGTGCCCTCCATTGTGTTTGGGCTGTTTGGCTATACCTTTTTCGCCCAGACACTGAGGTTGGGATTTTCGATCCTCTCGGGTGGGTTAACACTGGCCTGCATGGTTCTACCAATTCTGATCCGCTCAGCCGAGGAAGGCTTCCGCGCCATCCCCCAAGACTATCGCCTTGGCGCCGCTTGCTTGGGCCTTTCCCGCACCACAACACTTTGGAATTTACTCTTACCCGCAGCTGTCCCGGGTATAGTGGTGGGACTGGTGCTGGGGATTGGGCGGGCGATCGCAGAAACCGCCGCCCTGATCTTCACCAGTGGTTATGTCGATCGCATGCCCACTTCCCTGCTAGACTCAGGCCGCGCCCTCTCTGTCCATATTTTTGATTTGTCCATGAATGTACCCGGCGGCGACACCCCAGCCTACGGTTCAGCCCTGATTTTGGTGATCTTATTGATCCTGATCAACGGAACCGCTAACTGGATCGCTCAGCGGATTAGTTTTCATAACGGTTTTCATCTACATTGACTACACCCCACACCTTTGCTGAGATATATGCAATCCAAGCGAAAATCGCTACAGCTTCTCCTCCCCTTCTCTTAGCGCCAAATCCCATGACAACCCTTCAACCCAGATTCAACTCCTCCCAGGCATCCCAACGCCTTGATTCATCGCCGTCGTTTATCCAGACAGAGCGGCTGAGTCTTTACTATGGCGCTCTGTCCGCCTTTGAGCAGGTAACCCTCTCCATCCCGGTTGGCCAAATTACTGCCGTGGTGGGTCCTTCGGGATGTGGCAAAAGCAGCTTCCTAACCTGTCTCAATCGCCTCACGGATCTGATTCCCGACTGTCGAATTTCGGGCCGAATCTGGTTAGGGGAACTGGATGTACTGGACTCCAGAACTGACACCACCGCCCTCCGCCGCCGGGTGGGAATGATTCTGCAAAAACCAAACCCGTTTCCGCTGTCAATTTGGCGGAACCTAGCATTTCCCTTGCGGGAACATGGGGTTCGAGACCGGACACAGATTGACCAGATTGTGGAGACGGTTTTGCAAGATGTGGGTCTATGGGATGAAGTCAAAGACCGTCTCAAGGCCCCTGCCCTTTCTCTGTCGGGCGGGCAACAACAGCGGCTCTGCATTGCCCGCGCCCTTGCCCTGCAACCAGAAGCCCTGCTGCTGGATGAGCCCTGTAGCGCTTTGGATCCTCTCTCTAGCGGTATTGTGGAAGACCTGATTGCTAGCCTGCGATGGCGCTACACCCTCCTAATTGTCACCCACAATTTGGCCCAGGCTCGCCGCATTGCCGATAACGTTGCTTTATTCTGGATAGAGCAGAACAGTGGACGGCTGATTGAATACGGATCCGTTCAACAAATTTTTGAGGCCCCCGAAAACTCGCTCACTGCCGCCTATGTCAATGGCGCTCGGGGATAGAGAGGAAATTGGCGCTGGCGGACACACCCAGCTAACAGCTTGGCACCTAGAAGCTGTAACCAATACCAGCAA
>JAKSDM010000174.1 GCA_022360135.1 Pseudanabaenales cyanobacterium
CCTTACTAAGGAAACCGTTCTTAACGCCCGCCAACTTCTGATTCCAAATCCCTAACTCCGTCTTCTGACTCCAACTAAGCAACGTCTGGTCAGCTCTGCATCAGCCCCCTGGCCGCCTCTATTTTGCTGGAAAACATACGGATCGCCACATCGACTACCTGGAAAGCGCTGTTCGGAGTGGCCAGCGAGGCGCATGGGAACTAGCCGGGCAGGGGTTGGGATGATAGACGATAATTATCGCCAATCGCCAGAAAGCACGGCCACCTCTGTTCCGTCTTCGGTAACAATTGTGAGAGGTAAGGAGGTTTGCGTTTCCTGGCGCGGGAATTGAATCAGTTGAACCCCATTTCCAGTGGGTTGTACGTTCATGATGTAGCGATCGCCATGCCATTGAATATGGTCCACCCGGTGGCTTATCAACCAGACTTCCGCCATCTGTCCGGCATTAATTTTCTCAACACGGGAGCCTTCATAACAGTTAGAGAAAGTATCTACAATCGTCCAAAGTCCCGAAAAGTAAATCGGTTCAATGCGAGCGCTGAGACCATAGGTGGTAAAGGAGATGGCCTCATGGAACCAAAAATTCTGGGACAGACTCTTCAGCGGTTCCTCTTCAATAGCAGCGCCGTAGCGAGGGATTTCCCGAAGCTGCATACGCTGATCAGACTCAGGAAGACGCATCCAGTTAGGGGATTCGCCACAAATTTCGAAATCAATATTTTCGGCTGAGATGCTCGCCGCAATCGGAGCAGCGACCTCCTGGCCCATCAGCGATTCAGCAACGGGCAAAGCGCCCCGGGATATCGCCGTTTCTAATTCTGGCAAGGGAACATCCATTCCCGTTACTGTTTGCGTGCATCCAACAACAAGGAAACTGGCTATGAGATGTAGATTTTTTTTCCCTAACCTCAGCTGCGAATATCTATGCATTCTATAACCCCTCTCCCACAACCCCTCTCGGTAAGCTTATAAACAGCGACGATGCACAAGAACCCGCTTCAGAAAAGCCTCAAATATACTCTATAGCTATTTCGTCATTAAGACAATTAGGGGAGCAAAGAATGAGTAATCCATTGTTAAGTAAATGTTTGAACTAGCTTAAGGGCTTAGGAATTGATTTGTTATATTCCTTTTATTACTCTTAAGCTGTTGAAATAAATC
>JAKSDM010000930.1 GCA_022360135.1 Pseudanabaenales cyanobacterium
GACATCAAAAATGCTGTCAAAGCAGTACATCAATACTTGGAATCTATTCAATCTTTAATGGGTAATCCCTTGAATAATTTAAGACTGGAAGAGGTTGAATTATCAGACGATAATAAATTCTGGCTTATCACTTTAGGCTATGATAAACCTGAAAAAGACAATCCCCCCTCTTAAATCTATCAATCTTGATTGGTCTTCATTTTCAGTTAGAGAATATAAGCTTTTCAGAGTTAACTCAGAGACAGGTTAAGTTGAGGCTATGAAAATTAGGCAAGTATGACTAGCGAGATTGAAGATTTAATTGTGGAGTATCGGCAAAAAGGGATTTTAGTAGATACAAATATATTGTTTCTTTACTTTGTAGGCGCAGTCAATCGAGAACGTATATCAAAGTTTAAGCGAACTAATCAATTTATACCAGAAGACTATGATCTACTGTTGGGAATTTTGAAAAACTTCCAGAGGATGGTGACAACTTCTAACATATTAACTGAAGTCAATAGCTTGTCTAATCAACTTGGAGAACCTCAATGCTCCCAATGTTTCGCCTTATTTTCTCAGGCAATATTGCCTTTTGAAGAGTACTATATCGAAAGTCGGAATACTGCTTCGAATGAAGCTTTTATAAGGTTTGGATTAACAGATTGTGGAATTATTAACCTGGCCAGGGAGCAATATCTTGTACTGAATGATGATTTGAAACTTGCCTCATACCTTCAGCGGCAAAGAATTGACACTGTCAACTTTAATAATCTCAGAGTCTATGGTTGGTCTTAACTGTTTTGAGATAGATACATCATGTCAAAATGTACTCAAGATATTCGGGTTTGCTTTATTGGCGACTCGATGGTGAATGGGACCGGAGACCCAGATTGTCTCGGGTGGGTGGGTCGGGTTGGTCAAGCCATGCGAGGCCAAGAATGGGATTTGACGGTTTACAACTTGGGGGTGCGGCGAGAAACAAGTTTGCAAATTGAGCAGCGATGGCGGAGGGAAGTGACGTGTCGATTGCCGATAGAGTGCGATCGCCGCTTGGTCTTCTCTTTCGGCGTCAATGACACCACGCTGGAAGATGACAAACTCAGGGTGAATGCTGAAGAGTCCGTAGCCTGCGCCCGAAGGATATTGGGCAAGGCGAAACAACAGTATCCGGTTCTCATGATCGGTCCGCCTGTGATTGCAGACACTGATCATAATCAACGCATTGCCCAACTCTCTGATCAGTATGCGGCGCTTTGTACTGAGTTGGATGTGCCGTATCTAGCAGTTTATGAGTCGTTGGGGCGATCGTCGGTTTGGATGCAAGAAGCCGCTGCAGGTGATGGCGCTCATCCCGGCGCAGGTGGGTATACAGAATTGGCGAAGCTTATTCTCGATTGGTCTGTTTGGCAAGCTTGGTTTCCTCAGCCATAAGGTGGATTGTGCAAGCAAAACCCAAACCCGTCAACAGTTACCCCAGGCTAGAGACTTGAATTCGATAGCCACAGCCACCAGTTATCTGGCCAAATTGAAGATAAAAGGCGGTTGAGTCCCCGTTTCACCGACTACCAGGACTTGTGGCATTTGGGCGCCCCCCTCCCGCCAAGCTTGGACAGCTTGTTCCTCAATCACCAGCGACCCCCCTTGCTGGCGTAATGCTTCCGCCCGCAGGCGCGAAGATTCTGCTTCCCCTTTAGCGCGGTTGATTTCCGCCAAGGCGTCTTGCTCAGCTTCTTGAGCCCGGAAAACCGCTTCCTTGGCGCGCTGCTCTGCAATTTGCTTCTGCTCGATAGCAGCGGCGAATTCTGGGTTGAAATCAATATCAGTGACGGTC
>JAKSDM010001242.1 GCA_022360135.1 Pseudanabaenales cyanobacterium
GAGTCGCCGAAGCCGTCCTACAAGCGATGGCCGCGTGGCGCGCGGGCCGCGAGCCGACGGTCGAGCGTCGTCTCGCTCACGCGCCCGACGCGCAAGTGTTCAGCCGCGATCCCTCAAAGACCGCGGTTCGCCGCATACTCTCCGTCGCGATGGTTCTTTCCGGCGGAGTCATGGTTTGGCTGCTCCTCGCCGGACGTCCCAACGCTCGCGGATGGCGGGAATACGCGAATGGAACCGTGCTGCACGAGACTCTCGAACTCAGCCGCGCGGAGATCGAGCGGTTCTTTTCGATCACGCGCTTTGATCCGGTCGAAACGTCGTTTGACTGGTTCATGATCGAAGGCTCCTTGAACCAGTTTTCGGTCTACCATGGCCGGGGGGCCGCCAATTTCAATAAACGCTGGAAAACGGAATCGCTCAAAGCCGCCCGACACCGCCTGCGTCACCTGTTTGCCGACGACGTCGATCGAAGCGCCGTGTTCACCGGAATCATCGACGACCGCGCGGCATGGCGGCATGTCGCCACCGGACTGTTCTCGCTCGAGGAGCTGACCGAAGGCCGTTGGACGCGGGTCGATGTCGCGGAAGACATCGTCAGCAATCCGCGTTCTTGGACACGGATGACGACGGTCAACATGGGAGGACGAGACCGCGTTCGTCACGACACGCGTCGATTGCGATCGCGCTTGGAGCCGCTGGCTTGGTGGGGCCTCGTTGATCAACTGGATCTGTCCGAAGCCGCGGACAAAATCCTCGCCTCCCAAATCACGCCGGAGACGCCGCCGCCTTCTTCTTGGCGGGATCACCGATTGGACGGACTGTTCCTCGCCTCCCGCGACGACCCGATCCAAGACACCGCCGACGCCCTGCGAATCCTCGAACTCGCCGGCGCGCTCGACCGGATCGACCGCGAGGCGTGCGTCCGAGGAATCCTCCGCCTCCATCGCGGCGGCGGCGTCTTCATGCCCGAAAAGCCCGCTCCGCCGACCGCGTCTCGCGGAACCGCTCAAAACACCTGGTGCGCCTTCGAAAGCCTGCGCGTCTTGAACGCGCTCGACGCAGTGCGAGATCTGCGCCGTTGGA
>JAKSDM010000441.1 GCA_022360135.1 Pseudanabaenales cyanobacterium
AAAGAATAGAACCGACAAGACCGTTACACTTCGACTGATCCAATGTTCCTGGCCATTAATCTGGATACAGCGATTAGGCGTATTGTCGAATTTCACCTAGACAACCTGAATAACCAACAATGATGTTTATGTTAGACGGAAGAGGGGGAGGAGGGGGAGGAGGGGGAGGAGGGGGAGCTGGGGAGGAGGGGAGGAGGGGAGGAGGGGGAGCTGGGGAGGAGGGGGAGCTGGGGAGGAGGGGGAGCTGGGGGAGCTGGGGAAGAAAATGTGGAGACGCGATATATTGCGTCTAGGACAGGGGGAATGGGAAAGATGGAGGGGGGATTTAAACAACATAGAGATGTGGCGTGTCAAGTCTGGGAGCATTGTAGATTATGGATTTTCAGCAATAACATCTCATCTACTCTCTTTGTAGTAGGACTTTTGTCTTACTAATCTCTCTATTGGAGAACTTTCGATAAGGCTTCGCAAATCACCTCAGAACCCGCCCCCAGAACACATGAATGCTCTGTCAGGTGACGCTTCCAGGCGCGGCTACCCGGTTGTCCCGAAAACAATTGCAGCATGGGGCGGGTAATTTTGTTGAGCTTGAGTCCTCGGGCCGCCCAGTAGTCGATATAAGCTAACATGGCTTCTACCACCTCGCGACGGGTAGGTGGGGTTACCGCCTCACCGTAAATATCACGATCGGCGGTGGCGAACAAATAGGGATTATCGTAAGCTGCCCGTCCAATCATGACGCCATCGACAAACTGTCTTTGCACTTGGACTTGTTCCAGGTTGGTAAATCCCCCATTAATTTCGATGCTTAGATGAGGGAACGCCTGTTTCAGCCGATGGACATCTCCGTAACGCAGTGGCGGGATGTTGCGATTCTCCTTTGGGCTTAACCCTTGTAACCAAGCTTTGCGAGCGTGGACGATAAAGCGCTGACACCCTGCCTCCGAGACAATTTGAACGAACTTGGCCATGTCTTCATAGCGATCGCGCTGATCAATCCCAATCCGATGCTTAACGGTCACTGGCAAATACGTCGCCTTCAGCATCGCTTCTATACAATCCGCCACCCGGTGAGGCTGGGCCATCAGACAAGCCCCAAAATTGCCGTTCTGAACCCGGCTGCTTGGGCAACCGACATTTAGGTTGATCTCGTTATACCCCATGTCCTCTGCGATACGAGCGCACGTCGCCAGGTCTGATGGTGTATCCCCACCTATCTGTAGAGCCAAGGGCTTTTCTTCCAGAGAAAAACCCAAGAGATACTCCCGGTCGCCATGCAGGATGGCCGCACTTGTCGCCATCTCGGTGTAAAGCAGAGTACGGCGGGTGATCTGGCGAATGAAATAGCGGTAGTGGCGATCGGTGCGATCCATCATCGGAGCCACACTTAACGGAAAATCACCAACTGAAGGTTTTATATAAGGTGGATCAGATATTATGGCTGGGCTTTGATGGGGCATAGACATACGCTGGCTCAAACGAGTTTGACGATAGCGTCTTTCTTCCTAGGGTAAGCCGATGGGCGCCTGTTTGCAGTTTGAGGGGGCTATGGGCTGACACAGACATTATTGATCACTAGAGGTATGCCGCCTTACTCGTTGCTAGGGAACAGGGATCGCCCTCAGGGAAAGTCTTTAGGGAGAAATGGTTGACTCTCTAGAAACCCCACTTTCAGCGTTTTTTTTAAGGGCCGTAAACTTTTTGGAATTGTTATGTTTATTAATGTTTGCTTCAGTTTTTCCCAAAATAATCCACAGTATTTCCACAGATAAGCCCAAAGTTTTCCACAGACTTTCCAAAGTTTTCCACAGAAATACATGGCAATATAGCGTCTTGCACACGTCTCTGATTTTTTTTGGACTTTACGGTTAAATCTGCAAAATGGCTGCAAAAAGATGAAATTCTGTAACATAAAAGGGGCTTTAAATCTTGATTTCTCGTAAATCTTTAGTTTTTCTAAAGCCGATATTAATATTTTGCAATATTGACAACCCTATTTCCTTAGGCTGACAATGATTCGACCAACTGATGAAAGCGCTCTGATTTGAGTCAGCGCCATTGGCCTCTAGAGTGGAGAGCATAATGGCCTAATTCAGATCAGGAGTGCAATCTTTTGTTTTCATTTTGCGGCTTAACACTCGCAATGTACCTAACGCTATGTATCCAAGCTAAAGCGATTGCAACGTATGAGGCTCCCTATGAATATAACGATCAGCATTCTGGCCGAAATTCCTGAAGATCTGCATGAGTCCCTCAAGCTGTATTTGGAAAACCACCCAACTTGGGATCAGGATCGGACGTTTTCCGCCGCTTTGTCACTTTTTCTGCTGCAAAATGGCGAAAGCGATCGCAGCACCTCCCGCATCTATCTAAACACCCTGTTTGATTATGCCGTTTAGCTTGGCTAATCGAGCCAGGTTGTGAATGCGTCAACAGTCCAAATGTTTTCCACAAACGCACTCGATCTTTTTCCACAGAATTGCCAAGGTTTTCCACAAGATGGCGCTACAATGATTCCGATTCAGGTTCATATTGCCCAGATTCCGGCGCAGCCTCTTTTGACGCAATCAATAGAGCCTTTTTCGGCGGTGTGTTCTGAGACAAGTGAGATAAATACTGTGACGCCCTCTGATCAAATACAGTCGATTATTCAACAGGCCCGAGAGGCTTGGTTGACCGGGAATGCCGCCGCCTTCGCCGCTCTTTTTGTCGCTGAGGGGGAGTTTATTGCGCCGGGTAACCGTTGGATCGGACCTGAGCAAATCCTTCAAGCAGCCGCTGATTATGCTTCCGCCTACGATGTGTTAAAAATTGATATCCGCCAGGTAATTCAGGTAGGCGATCGGGCTGTAGTGGAATGGTATTGGCAAGATCGAGAAAAGGCTACAGGCAATGAAACCCAAGCGGACGATGCGATCGTGATCGACTTTCAAGCAGGATGTATTGCTCGCTGGCGGGAATATATTGATGCAATTTCTCCTCAGGGAAGCGATTAAAGCTAACCGCACTAATTAAAAATTAATCCTAAGGTCTTCGAATATCATCAACCCTTACGGGAGCTTGTATAATTGCCCAAACGCCCCGACTCAATCCAAAAGCTAACGCAAAAATCGAAAGCACTGACAAGGTCGCATAGGGAGCTTGTTGGCTGATCAACAGTAGACTCAAGATGAAAAGCGCTAAGATTGTCTTATTCATCATTAATCTTCCCTACGTCAACAGAGGATCACACCTTACTAGCGTAAACAAAGGATCCAGATTCTGGCTCTAATCTTAGGAATACTTTGCAACCTTACAATCTGGCGTACTGATGGATATCCCTAGCAATGGTTTTCATCAATCCCAAAACCGATTTCGCTTTTAAGAAAATCTTTGGCTCTCCCCAAAGTAAAGATATCCTGATCAGCTTTCTCAACGCTATCCTCTATCAAGAACAGCCTGTGATTCAGGATTTAGAAATTCTTGATCCGTATCAGGCTCCCCGTATTAAGGGGATCAAAGATTCCTTTCTGGATGTCAAAGCCGTCATTACAGGCAATAAGACGGTGATTATTGAAATGCAGGTTTTGAATGTATTGGGGTTTGAGAAACGGGTGCTTTACAATGCGGCGAAAGCCTTTTCGATTCAATTGTCAACGGGTGAAGACTACAACCTACTCAACCCAGTCATTGCCCTAACAATCACAGATTTCGAGATGTTTCCCAGTAGCTCGAAAATCATCTCTCGATATCGCTTAAAGGAAAGGGATGACCTGACGGACTATAGCGATGACATTGAATTGGTTTTTGCAGAACTGCCGAAGTTCCAGAAAGGGCTTGAGGAGTTGGAAACCTTAACGGATAAATGGCTCTATTTCCTCAAATCCGCAAGTGCGCTGAAGTCGGTTCCCCAAAATATGGCGACAGTTACCGAAATTAGCAAAGCCTTTACCATTGCTGAGGAGGTTAATCTGACGCCGCAGGAACTCGAAGAGTTGGAACGGCGAGAAATATTTATTCTGGATAGCCGTAATGCAATTCGCAAGGCCGTACAGAAAGGGTTGCAACAGGGATTGCAACAGGGATTGCAACAGGGATTGCAACAGGGACGAGAAGAGGGTATGCAACAGGGACGAGAAGAGGGTATGCAACAGGGACGAGAAGAGGGTATGCAGGAGCAGGCGCTCTCGATCGCCCGAAATCTTCTAGATTTACTGGATAATGAAACAATCAGCTATAAAACAGGACTGAGCATCCGTGAGATCGAGAATCTGAGGTGATAAGAATTTTGGGCGTTGCTGATTGTAAGTATGAATCGACAGCTAAAATGCCTGGATCCCGTTCATTATCCTGCAAATTCATACCTCTATTCAACAACCGGCTGCGGGGTCGGGGGTGTCCGAAGTGTTTTCACTCCAGCTATTTTGGTCGATAAGCCGGAAGAGAAACTGGCATAGCTCCTTTGTCTTGCAGCCATTGTTTTTGCTGATCGGTTAATCCTGTAGCGGACGCAAAAACAATGCGATCAACTGTACTGCCAAAAAGTCAACCCGGTATAAATGGGCCTAATTATGATTGAGTTATTAATGATAGTTCCTCTTACCCTGACAGCTTCAACCTTATGGGTTAATCGAGAAGAAGTCGGGAAGGCATTTTGAAGTGCAATAGCAATTTCAAAAAATAGATAGAGTAATGCGATAGTGCAATGCGAATTTTGTTAATTGAAGATGATCAGGTTTTATCAGACATCCTGGTGCAATCCCTGGCCAGCCAGCATTACGCCGTGGATCCCGTGGATGATGGTCAAATGGGCTGGGAATACGCCCAGGAAGGCGCCTATGACCTGATCGTTCTGGACGTTGGTCTGCCAAGGCTTGACGGTATTAGCCTGTGCCAGCGATTACGGGGCGAGGGGCACACCACCCCGATTCTTTTGATGACGGCTAAAGATACGCCTGAGGAGCGAATTCGGGGCCTGGATGCAGGGGCGGATGACTATCTGACCAAGCCGCTGGATTTGGGAGAGCTTCAAGCCAGAGTCCGGGCTTTACTGCGGCGGGGAGAAGTTGCCCAAAGTCCTGTCATCGAGATGGATAACCTGTGTTTAGACCCCATTAGCTGCCAGGTAACCTACGCAGGCAAACCGCTGAAACTAACGCCCAAGGAATACAACCTAATGGAGCTATTTCTGCGGAATCCATCCCGGGTCTTCAGCCGAGGACAAATTGTTGAGCACCTCTGGACGTTTGATGATCCGCCGCTGGAAGACAGTGTCAAAGCCCACGTCAAAGGTCTCAGACGAAAGCTAAAGGCAGCTGGGGCGGTGGACTGGATTGAGAATGTCTATGGCTTAGGATATCGACTGAACCCTAAAGTCAGTTCCCACCCTCCCAAGGATGCGGCGGCAGCAACGCCATCTCTCACCCCGCTCACCTACTCGCCTGATCCGCCAGGTTCGGTTGAGCCCGCCTTTAATCAGGCGATCGGAGCGTTGTGGCGGCAATATCAGGGGCTAATGGCCGAACGGCTAGAGGCGCTGCAAAAGGCGATGGCGGCGATGGAGGCTGGAACCCTCTCCGAGGAGCTTCGTCAAGCGGCGGGAAAAGCCGCCCACAAGCTGGCAGGGGTGCTTGGCATGTTTGATCGAGCCGAGGGAACTCAATTGGCTCGTCAGCTTGAGATGCTTTTGCTAGAACCCGGGACGAAGCCGGACAGCCAGATGCCGACTCTGGTAAAGGCGTTGGCAGAGCTGTTGAATCTAGCTGAATCGGTTCCGGCTCAATCTTTGGAAGTCTCTCAACTGTTAATGGTGGCGATCGCCCCCCCAATCACCTCAGATTTGTCGCCCTTAGCCGATGCTTCGGGTTTGAATTTTACGCAAGTCGAAACCCTAGACGACGCCAAGAGCTGGCTCAAAACCCGCTCTCCTAGTCTGGTCATATTAGATATCGATACGGCAGGAGAATGGCAGAAAAGTTTGGCCTTGCTGCGGGAGTTGTCGGCCCGCACCCCCCCTGTCCCAGTCTTGGTTCTAATGTCTGAGGATGGCTTAAAGGATCGAGTGGCGATCGCCCAAGCCGGAGGGCAAGGCGCCTTAGTAAAACCGATCACAGCCGCCCAAGTTTGGGACGCCGCCACCCAAATTCTACAACGGAGCCGAACTGCAGCCATCAATGTGTTGGCGGTAGATGACGATCCGATTATCCTATCCGCTCTCCGTCCCCTGTTGGACCCTTGGGGCGTCCGCGTAACTGGACTAGACGACCCCAGGCGCTTTTGGCAGTTACTGAACGCCACCCAACCCGATTTGTTGATCCTGGACGTAGAGATGCCCCAGTTCAATGGCATTGAACTCTGTCAGGCTGTTCGTATCGATCCTACTTGGCAAGAACTGCCTATCCTATTCCTGACAGCCCATCGGGATGCTGAAACCCTTCATCAAGTCTTTGCAGCTGGTGCGGACGATTATGTCACCAAGCCCATTGTGGGGCCTGAGTTACTCACCCGAATCACCAATCGACTGGAGCGCAGCCGCCTACTCCAAACCCTCTCTAGCCGTGACCCCCAGACAGGACTACCCAATTACACCCAATCTAGTCGCGAACTCGACTATTGGCTTCAAACCGCAGCCCGCGATCGCAGACCCTGCTGCCTAGCCCTGCTGATTATGATCGATCTCCGCCAAGTCAACCGTCGCCAAGGCCATGTCGTCGGCAGCCAAGTCCTCCAGCAGTGGGGCGACACCTTCAAAACCGCCTGCCGCAGTGGCGAGCTGCTGGGATATTGGGGCGATGGTGAATTTGTCATTGGTCTGCCCAACTTGAACAAAGTAGACTCCCGGGACCGTCTATCCAGCCTTCTCACTACCCTGCGCCAACAGGTCTTTACCGCCCCAGACGGCGGCGACCGTTTTCAAGTCAACTTGGCTTTAGGCATAGCTGAGTATCCAACTGATGGAGCAAACATCCTAACGCTATATCAAGCCGCCAGTGCGATCGCGTATGGGGATTAGCGGATCACATTGATCGCGGGCGACAGCTGGCTAAAAGACGATGAAGATTAACCACGGAGCCGATAACTGCGATCGCTGGCGCCTTAAATGCGGTTGCTTCTATCTGCGCCACAATCGTCGCCAGTGTGCCGATCAATTCTTCTTGGTCCGGTCGAGTGCCCCAGCGAACCAAGGCGACTGGGGTTTGGTCGCTCAGTCCAGCGGTTAATAGCTGTTCAACAATGTGGGGCAGGTTGTGGATGCCCATATAGATCACGATGGTTTCTGACCCTTGGGCGATCGCTGACCAGTTGATCTCAGGGCGATATTTCCCGGCGGCCTCATGGCCAGTGACAAAGGTGACAGATGAGCTGTAGCTGCGATGGGTAATGGGAATTCCAGCGTAGGCTGGGGCGGCGACCCCAGCGGTAATTCCCGGGATTACTTCCACATCAACGCCGGCTTTCACCAAACCCGCCATTTCCTCCCCGCCTCTGCCAAAGACAAAGGGATCGCCGCCTTTCAACCGCACCACCACCGCATGAGCTTGAGCTTTGGCAATCAACAGTTGAGTGATGTCGGGCTGAAGGATGGAATGAGCCCCCCGGCGCTTGCCGGCGTTGATTTTCTCTGCCTGGGAATTCACCATAGCTAAAATAGGTGGACTCACCAAGGCGTCATAAATGACCACATCGGCGCATTCCAATAAGGTCTTACCTTTTAAGGTGAATAAGCCCGGATCGCCCGGACCTGCTCCAACCAGGTAAACTTTACCCGGTTGACACTGATGACATAGCGCCTGATGACATAGCGCCTGATCAGGAAATCCAGCGGTCATGCTCTTTCGACTCCTGGTTGCCAACTTCCTTTCTCCCCAACTAAATCCACCACCAAATTGGCTAACTCAGGCGTTGCGCCTAACGGCGGCATGAGCCGAAAGTTAACTCTGGGAAAACGTTCAGCCAGTTCTTCTGTGAACTGAGTAATGGCGTCTGTAATACCGCCGGGGAACAAAAAATAGGGCAAAATAACGAGCTGTTGATGGCCCTTTTGCATTAGATAGATAATCTGGGTTTCTAGATCAGGGGGGACCGACCAATAGGCTGCGATCGCCCCCAATTGTCTGGCCATCTCTTCTATCGGCTTATTTCCCCCCGGTCTACGACTACCATGGGCAATCAATAGACAAGCGGCAGAGGGGATTTCAGCCATTCTGTCGACCAACAACTTTCTCAAGCCAAGATGGCTGCCCAAGTGAGGACACAGCGTCACCTCTAGAGACACATTAAGGATTTGACGCGCCAAGGCCATCTCGATTGGAATATCCTCCATGACGTGAACACCCTCAAGCAAGAACAAAGGTAAAACCCTTACTCGATCTACCCCTGCGGCTTTGACTCGTTGACCGAACTGGTAGATCTGCTCATGCAGAGGACAAGGCCCCAACTCTAGACAAGCCGTACCCACAATTGGGGTTGAAGACATCTCAATCATGCTTTTAGCCATTGACGGAACTGGTCTTTGGGGTGAGGCTAATAGCCGACTGGTTGAACTCGCTTGAACGGACCAGAGATGCCGAGAATCCGAGTATTGGGCGATATCGCTGGGGGCGACCGGCGGTTCTACAGGTGGGTGAGGTTGGTATCCCCTAAGGTTCTGCCGCAGTCGCTCCCTAACCAATCGGGCAAGGCGATCAATAGCGGATTGAGAACGCAAGTCGCGGCTGCCATGGGATATCAGTAAGTAAGCAGGGGAAGACGTCACAGGCGCTGAGTCAATGGCGAAAATAGTTGAGGTTTGGGTAAACTAAACATTCCTTGCGATCGGAAAATCAAGGGAAATTATAGCGGCTGCCTTTCAGTCAATAGAGAAATTATAGTGACTGACTTAAATAGCTCTGTATCAAATACTTCAGTTAATCTTCAAGTTTAAAGCAGGGTACGGGGGCTAAACTTCCCTATCCACTTGCTGCTATGTCAATGCTTACCGGGTATTCGATTCGAATAGTCTGCGATCGAATAAAATGTCCCGCTAAGTTTGCTCAGCTTTGAATGTGTAAAACCGTTGAAAAATCCCCAGGGTTTCAAACTGATAGCTAGGCGCTGCTTCAACGTCAGGAATTTCTAGCCGAGTGCGATAGAGACTGAACAAGACAAAATTTGACTCAGTTGTATTATTGCTGATGATTTTTCGAATCTGGGTCTGATTATCTTTCAGCAGAGAACCACAATGGGATGACAACCAATCACCCAAGATTGAGGGTATCTCAGGGCAGACATTCTCTTCCAAATACCCCGTTAACTTCTGGGTGGCGTAACTTTCATAAGCGTTGTGATTAGGATTGGTAATCGCCATTGCCGCAGCCAGTCCAGCGATCGCCACCCCCCCAAGCAACGTTGCTATCTTCCAAAACCCCATGAGTTCCTTCCTCAAAATGCTGCTCGATCAAAACCCGAGGGTTTTACTCAATCGTCCTGCCTCTGGATAAAATAGAGGTTCAAAATTCAAAAAAAATCATATCGGATGCAGTAGACTTCTACCCGAGTTAGCGGTCAAAATGCTATAGTCAGAAACACACATACGGCGAGCGTAGCCAAGGGGTTAAGGCAGAGGATTGTGGTTCCTCCATTCGTGGGTTCGAATCCCATCGTTCGCCCTTATAAGCTTTAGATTTTATTCAGTATAACGGGTTATGCCCAACCCTCTTAATTTTTCTATGGTGTCGGCATATTTCTGGGCTACTTAGTCGAGTGAGCTTACCAACCGAGCGCCTGATTAATTTGCTGAGCCAGCGTCAGTGGGCGAAAAGGTTTAGAAAATACGGTCACCACATCTAACTCAGCGAAGCTAGCTTGATCTGAGGGTTGGACTTTAGCCGTCACTAGAATGACTGGAATTGCTTGGGTGGCGGCGTTGTCTTTTAGCTTCTGGAGCGTCATCCGACCATCCATCTCAGGCATCATCATATCCAGCAAGATGACGTCGGGTTGATGGGTAGTCGCCATGTCCAATGCTTCTAGGCCAGAACTGGCGCTTAACACTCTCCAGCCAGCGCCCATTTCTAGCCCCAGCTTGGCGATCGCCCGTACATCTTCTTCATCATCGACCAGGAGTACGCATTTGCTCATTGGGTGTTCTCTCTTTGTTGATTTTAGAAGTCAGAAGTCAGAAGTCAGAGACCTTTACCCTTTACCTTTATCTGTGTTCAGTATTGGTTGATTGCTCCGGACTAGTTGATTCAAGGTGGCTTCCATCACCGCTGTGGTTTGGCCAAAAACGGTAAATGCCAGGGCTTCTCGGTAAATTCGTTGGGCCGGATGGCGGCTATAGTTAGCGGAACCTCGTGAAGCGGTTACAGCGGCATGGGCGCAGCGTGCCGCCAGGTCAATCGCCCAGGCTCTCAGATGGAGTCGATCGAACTCTTGGTTGTCAAGAGCTTGCTGAGCTTGATAGATGGCGGTGCGGCAGGTATCTAGCTCTGGCTCTAGGGACTTCAGAATGGGGGATATAAAAGGTAATGAATTACACCGGGCTGCTGCTAAGATATCTAAGCCAGCTCTGGCGCACCCCAAGGCAAAAAAACTGTGATTCAGGACTTTCTGCTGATCATTTTTCTGAACCCAGTCGGTAGGCTTGACTGAGACAATATAGTCCTCTGGGATTACCCAGTCAACGATGTGGGCCTTGACGGTGTTCGTTGAGGCCATGGCTGCTAGCTGAAGCGGGTTACTAAGCCTAATTTCTCCTCCCTGCGGCTGCATTGCGTTTTCCAAAGGCATTAATCCCAAGATAATGCCTTTATCAGGTAGAACCGCAGCCACAATGAATTCCTGGAAGCAGCCGTAGCCAGTAATCCAGGGAACCTCACCAGAGATCCGATAGCCGCCGTCCGTCGGCGTTGCTTTTACAGGTGGATCTCCCTGGCGACGGAGTTGAGAAAAGCCGATCCCCAGCATGATCTGTCCGGTGCTCAAGTAGGGCAGGTAGGCTTCCCGCAGAAGTTGGTTAGGACTGTTGGCGAGTATAGTCGCCGCGCTTTGGTGTTGCGTTTGTAGAAATGCTAACGCGCCTGAATATCTAGCAACCTGCTCCTGAAATGAACAAAACGTTAACTCATCAAGTCCCTGGCCATTCCATTCCAGCGGCGCACGAAGGGCCAAGAGGGCGCGATCGCCCAACCCTTGCAGAGCGTTTCGGAGCGCCTGCGGATTTTGATCCAAAACAGCGGCGCGCGGCGCCACAAATTCCAATAGATATCGCTCAGATTGCTTCAGCAGCTTAGCATCAATGGCCATCTTTTCAGTTCCTATACAATGGCAAAATGACATTAAAAGTACTCCCCTGTCCCAAAATACTCTCAGCCCAGATTCGCCCATTGTGTTGTTCAACAATGTTGCGACAGATGGCCAGTCCTAGACCTGTGCCCCCCTTTTTACGAGAATCGGAGGCGTCTACCTGCTGAAAGCGCTCGAAGATGGTGTGCAGCTTATCGGTAGGAATACCTCGACCTTGGTCGCGAACATGAATTCTAAGGGAGGGAGGCGCCGCCCCTAGCCCCTGTTCCCTGTCGCCTATCTCCTGTTTCCCATTCTCCATTTTTGCCGCCAACCAAACTGCACTGCCCGGTTCGGAGAATTTGATGGCGTTGCTAAGTAAGTTGGTAAGGGTTTGGAGGATGCGATCCGGGTCGGCCCAGAGGTCAGCGGCGACGGGTTCAGTGATCAGCTGAACTTGGGCCTGATTAGCCATTCCCTGCATCGCTTCTGTCGCTTGGGTAAGCAGATCGGCGGCATTACACTTCACTTTTTGCATGGTGATTTTGCCGGACTTCATCCGCTCCAGATCCAAAATGTCATTAACCAGACGGACGAGGCGTTCTGTATTAGTAATGGCGATATTGAGCACTTGTTGTCCTTGTTCTGTCAGCGCTCCGAGTTGTCCTGTCGCCAACAGATCGAGGGCTCCAATCATCGAATTCATTGGGGTTCGCAGTTCGTGACTGACCAAGGAGATGAATTCATTTTCCAATCGCTTCCGTTCAGTGATGTCGTTAAAGATGTTGAGCACACATCGATCGCCGCACAGGTCAATCAGTTCGGTGGATAATAAGACAATCCGGGTTTCGTTAGACTGGGTGCGAAATTCAAACTCATGGTTTTGCAGGGCTTCAGTTTCCTGCAATCTCTGGATAGCCTGGTGATAGCTGTCCTGCGTGAACCCAAGATTCAGCTCCGCCGCCAAGCAGCCGATAATTTCCTCACGGGTATAGCCGCTCATCCTCAAAAAACTGGGATTGACTTCAACAAAGCGACCTTCGAATAGGGTGGTTATGGCAATGGGGTTGGGACTGGCGCGGAAAGCTTTAGTGAATTTCTCCTCTGCCTGCTGTCGTTCCCGAATCTCTTGCTGCAGCTGGAGATTTTGAGTCTGGAGCTGTTTTTGTAGTCTTCGGGTTGTTAAATGATTCTCGATCCGAGCCAGTACTTCCTCAACCTGAAAAGGTTTGGCGATGTAATCAACGCCTCCGACGGTGAAGGCTCTGACTTTATCCAAGACATCTCCTAAGGCGCTGATAAAAATGACTGGGATCTCTCGGGTGCGATCGTCATCTTTCAGTTTTTGGCAGACCTCGTAGCCATTCATTTGAGGCATATTGATGTCAAGCAAGATCAAATCTGGGGGGGCGGCTTGGGCGCCTCGTAAACCCGTCAACCCCTTAGTCACACTGCGAACTTTGTACCCGCGCTCGGTCAACATCGTAGACAGGAGGTGAAGGTTTTCAGGCGTATCATCGATCACCAGAATATCTGCTTTAGTTATGCTTACTGACGGTTTGCTCATTAGAATCCCTTTGAGTCAAATCGATAATTTCGTCAAAACAGAATCGATCGGTCAAATCTGCCAATCCCTCAGCTAGGGAAGAATGAGCTGAAGGGATTTGATCAATCAATTGAAAAATCCAATCAGCATCTACCTGAACAGCCGCCTGTTGGAGTTCTGCAATCCACTCTGCCGACATGACTTGGAGAGAAGCGGTAGGTAAGCGGCGGAATTCTGTCTGGTCTGTTCGCCCTGGGCGCTCTTGTCGCGTAAAGTCTGCTGACCTGTCATGCGGTTCATCCTGCCGCCTTTCGTCTTCCCCATTTTCTGCATAGACATATTGCACCTTTAGATGTTTTGCCATTTTGTCGAAGATCACTTTCTCCTGCACAGGTTTGCGAACAAAGTCATCACAACCAGCAGCCAAAACCACTGAGCGAGATTCTTCAAAAGCACTTGCAGTCAGGGCGATGATAATTGGGGTGTGGGGTGTGGAATGTGGGGTGTGGGATATGGGAAGAGCGGATTTGATGCGCCGAGTCGCCTCATAGCCATCCATCACAGGCATCCGCATGTCCATCCAAATCAAATGCGGTTTCCAGGTTTTACAGATGTCAACCCCTTCCTGTCCATTGATTGCTTCACACACCTCGAAGCCAAGCGGCTCCAGCATTTTCACTAGCAACTGACGATTTTCCCAGCGATCTTCAACAATCAAGATGCGATATCGAGGTTGACCTGGCGCCAGACCAATCACCCGTTGATTTAGGGGGGGAGTTGGGATTTCAGCTGTTTCCGCCAAGCTGACCTGAATGTCAAATGCAAACGTGGCGCCCTGACCCAGCTCACTGCTGACGGTCAGGTCTCCTCCCATGATGCGGACAAACTGGCGACTGATGGTTAAGCCTAATCCTGTCCCCTGTTGTGATTTTTGTCCGGTCATTGTTTGCACAAAGGGATCAAACAATCGCTCCAGCTCAGTAGAGGAAATACCTGGGCCGGTATCCTCTACCTCAAAGAGTAGGGGGTAGGGGGTAGGGGGTAGGGGGTAGGGGGTAGGGGGTAGGGCTAAGTCCCTTGACTGCTGAGTGCTGAGTGCTGAGTGCTGAGCGCCTGTCCTCACACGCAAGGTAACACTCCCTGTCTGGGTAAACTTAATCCCATTTCCCAGTAGGTTAATTAGGACTTGGCGCAGTTTTCCTTCGTCTGTTTTGATGTATTGGGGAATATCCAGCGTGCGATCGAATTTCAATGTCAGACCTTTGGCGTCTGCTTTGAGGCGCAGCATTTCTTCGAGAGAGTCAAGCAGGCGATAGAGATCAAAGCTATTCTCATGGAGAGCGACTCGACCCGCCTCGATTTTAGACATCTCCAGCACATCATTAATCAGGGTCAGCAAATGCTCACCACTGCGGCTAATAATGTCCAGATACTCCAACTGGGCCGAACTGATTGAGGGGGCTCGGATTAGGAGTTGGGTGAAGCCAAGGATGGAGTTGAGGGGGGTGCGGAGTTCATGGCTCATATTGGCCAAAAATTCACTTTTGGCGTGGTTAGCTGCATCAGCGTTTTCTTTGGCTTGCCGCAGCTGTGTGTTGGTCTGTCTTAGGGCAATAGTGCGGGCCTCAACCTTGCTCTCTAAATCGGTATAAAGTCCTCTCAATTGTCCGATCATCTGGTTAAAAACCTCAGCTAATATACCAATTTCGTTTTCTGCGAGCACGGGAGCTGTGGATTGAAAATTACCCGCCGCCACTTGAGTGGCGGTATGGGTAATCGCCAGGATCGGGTGAGCAATCTGGCGAGCCCCAAGATACACGCCAACAGCCAACAGGCCGATTAATCCTAGCCCGGTCGCTAAGATCGCTTGAGCCAGCTTGCGGGCGGGGGCAAAAGCCTCTTGGGCGCTCATTTCCGCCAATAGGGCTAGATCATGGTTATCCAGCCAGCGATAAACGCCAATCACGGGAATACCTTGATAGTTAAGGTACTCGCCGCGACCGTTTTGCCCCCCCATTGCTTGCTCAATCCCCTCACTGTAAATCCCTTGAGGAGAGGTTTGGCTATCCTGTCCTTTACTCGAAATAAAGAAGTTGTACAGGGCTAAACTACTCCCAGGATTGCCGACCAGATAGGTTTCGCCGGTTTCACCTAAGCCAGTGCGCTGGCGAATAATGTCATCTATTCGGTCCAGATTCAAATGAATGGCGAGTATCCCAATCCGTTGGCTGGTCTGATCAAGCAGATAGGTGGCGAAGGTCATTCTAGGCTCGCTGGTGACAGGGGATAGATAAAAATTGGGGTTAAAGCCTAAGCGGTTTTCTGGGAGCAAATAGCTGTAATGAACCAGCGCCTCGAATTTACCTTCATTCGCTTTGTTGGTGGAGAGAATCACCTTACCGCCTTTAGTCAGAATCAAAATTTCTTCTAGCCCGAAATGATGAGTTGACATCGGGGCAAAAGATTCCGAAAGACGGATATAGGCTTGTCGCTTTTGATCTTCAGTTGTATCTTGCTGCAGCAGTAATGCTACTTGGGTATTGATTGTCGGCAGTTGACTAATGGCGACAACCTCTTTGCTCTGGTCTTCAATCCAACGGTTTAACTCATCTTCTTTGAGGGTCGCTGTGAGGCTGAGTCGTTCAAACACAGATTGTTTGAGCGCGGCTCTGGCCTGGATAAAGGCGACCCAGCCGATGGCGCTCACTGTCACCAATGACAGGAGCAAAAAATAGCCAACGACCTGAACCATCAGGTTTTTTTTCCAGAGTTTCATCCGCTACCTAAACATTGAATTACTCACTCTCCCACTCAACAAAGATGCGCTGGATGTCTGCAATGGCCTGATCCACTGCTGCCTCCGGCGATACACCTGTCGCTATCACGGATGCTATCGCCTGTCCCCAAATATTTTCTGCCTGCACCTGAGCATAAGCTGGGTTGAGCGCATGATAGAAGGGACGTGTGGGACGCTGCTGAAATTGCTGCACTGCAACCGAAACATGAGGGTCTTTGGAATCTTGCCAAAAAGCGTCTTCCAACAAACTTGGCATGACCGGGAACCAACGCCCCAAAGAGCCTTTGACATAAATGCCCAGTCGCTCGGGTTGAACCAAATAAGCCAAGAAGTCTTTGGCCGCTTGGATGTTTTGGGCCTCTGCGAAAATGAGCGCCTGCTTGATCGTGACCAGGTGGCTGACAGGTTCCCCGTCTGGCTCATGAGGAAATTCACGGGTGGCCATTTGCTTCAGATAGAGGTCGTCATCGTCTCGTTGGGAGGCTGGAATTGAAAGGCTGGGATTTGGGGTCATCAAGGTATTGCGATTCAGAAAACTGACGTTGTTATCTGGGTCGAGCCAGTTCATCGCATCAGCGGGAACATAGCCATCTCGATAGAATTGGGTGATCCAGTCCAACACCGCAATCAGTCCTTGACGAACTTGAGGGTCATTGAGCTGCAACTGGCCATTTTCATCTAGTAACTCGATGTCGTAAGCGTCTAAGATCTGTTCGAATTGGTAGTAGGTATCACTGGCTTGGATAGATAGGGGCAAACCCAATCCATAGATCTCCACTGCTTCATTCTGGCGAAGTTTGTCTTGAGCTTGCTTCCAGAAGGCCCAGAAGCCATCCCAATCGTTAGGAATTTCCGCTTCATCCAGCCCTGCTTGAGCCAGCAGATCTCGCCAGTAGTGGATATGGATCGTTTGCTGCTCAATCGGAACACCATAGTAGCTGCGTTTATTTTCAGCCTGGTTGTATAAGTAAGCTGCTTCCAAAGCCGTCGGGCTGTATAAGTCTTTGACCGGCTCAATCACATCGGAAACGTCCGCTAGCTTCCCTTCCCAAGCCCAGCGGGGTTCTAGCGTGTAGTCCGCCCGATGGGCAAAGACGATGTCTGGCGGAGCGCCGCTCTCCAGTGCGATCGCAGTTTGGTTGAGGATGTCGTCTGAGCTATAGAGAGAAAGTTCGACTTGAATGTCATTTTCAGTTTCCCA
>JAKSDM010000757.1 GCA_022360135.1 Pseudanabaenales cyanobacterium
ACCTCCGCCCGAGGCTTATGGGCAGTCCAAATGGTCCTTGTTCAAGCCTTGAACAGTGTGCGGGCGCGCTGGTTAGGCCATCGGTTGTATGTGGAGGTCGCGATCGCCGTTGCGCCAGATCTCTCTATTGTCGCTGGCGAAGACATTTGCGACCCATCGGTCCTTGATCACCGATCTTCAGCTTCCCCCTGCCCCGTTCTCGCTTTGACGGCGGGCAGTCTGAAAGATCTGGTTGATGGCCTTCCTGGGTTTGAATCACCATCAGTCCTCGGGCTCGAAAAGCAGCCTGAAGCTGTTTGACAGCAGGCACAATGGCCAGCAATCGAGACACCTCATTCCCTAAGGCTTCTCCAAACCCGCCAGGTTCGAGGAAGTCTCGCTGCATATCGATAATTAATAACGCTAGGCGGCGGCGATCGGGAGGCAGTGGATAATCATAGGCCTGCGCAGCAATCACAGACATCTAGCAATCTCCTCCCTTCATGGGGTTTAGTGTCCGGCCATCCGCTGGCCGATCAGACTGAGGTCAACCTGGTTAATTTCGCTTTCATAGACCAATTCTCCGTCGCTCATGACAATGATGCGATCTGCCAGAGCTAGCAGCTCATCCAGGTCTTCACTCACCAGCAACACCGCCGCCCCGCGATTGCGAGCGTCTACGACGGCATGGCGAATAAAATCAACGGCTGAGAAATCTAGCCCAAAGCAGGGGTTGGCTGCAACCAGCAATTTCAGGGAGTCCGACGAGATTTCTCGGGCCAGCACAGTTCGTTGCACATTGCCTCCGGATAAGTCGCTGACGGGTGTCTCAATAGAAGGGGTTTTGACTGCAAAGGCTTGCACTAACCCCCGCGCCATCTGCCGAATGGCCTTTAAGATCAGCAGCCATCGCCACTTGACCTGGGGGGGGCGATCAAAGGTTCGCAGCGCCATATTCTCCGCCACGCTCATGGTGGGCACACAGGCATTACGCAGGGGTTCTTCGGGCAGGGCGTACACCTGATGGCGAAACATCTCTGGGCGCGTGGCCGTGTAGGATTCACCGTTGACCTTGAGCCGCCCGGCGGTGGGTAAACGCTGACCGGCCAGCACTTCGACCAGCTCTCGCTGTCCATTCCCCGACACCCCCGCAATACCCACAATTTCTCCGCTATGGACAGTGAGATTGACACCTTTCACCGCTGGCAGTCCATTATCCCGATTGGCATGAATGTCTATGATTGAGAGAACGGGAGTTCGAGGTTCAGTGTCAACCTTAGCGATCGCTTTAGCATTGCCCGCCTGCCCCAACATCATCTGGGCCATTTCTTCGACCGAGAGATGTTTAACCGCCCCTTGCCCCGCCAGTTGACCCTTGCGCAAAATAGTGACTTCGTCCGCAAACGCTTGCACTTCTCGAAACTTATGGGTGATCAGCAGCACGCTGAGGTTGCCCTGGACGACTTCTGAGCGCAGCAACCCCAACACTTCATCCGTTTCTCCCGGCGTGAGCACCGATGTGGGCTCATCCAAAATCAAGATCCGGCTTTTGAGGTAGAGCTGCTTCAGAATTTCCAGCTTTTGCTTTTGGCCCGCAGCCAGTTCAGCCACCGGAGTCGTTAGCTCAATCTGAAAGGGGGTTTGGGCCATGAAGGCCCGCAGCTTTTCGTGCTCTCGTTTCCAGTTGATCACTGTTTGATGATCGTAGCGAGACAGAACGAGATTTTCGGCGACCGTCATCGCTGGCACAGAGGTGAAGTGTTGATACACCATGCCAATGCCATAAGCGTGGGCGTCTCTAGGGCTATTGATAGCGCTTAGCTGTTGATTGACCAATACCTGTCCGGCAGTGGGTTGATAAAACCCCATCACACATTTGACCAGGGTGCTTTTGCCAGCGCCATTCTCTCCCAGCAAGGCGTGGATGCTGCCAGGCTTCAGGGTAATTGACACTTGATCTAGGGCAGTGAACCGGCCAAACCGTTTGGTTAGATCCACCACATCAAGTTGGGGCGGACCTTGGATGCGATTAGGGATGACTAGCGTTGCAGTATCCATGGGCTATGTTTGAAGAGTCTCGATCAGCTGGGCGGAGGTGGCCACAGTCCCAAACACACCGCCTTGCATCTTGATCATCTTTAGGGCGGCAAGATAGTTGCTATAGTCCGTCGCCCCAGTGCAGTCTGAGAGCACCATGCATTCATAACCCCGATCGTTTGCTTCGCGCAGGGTGGTATGGACACAGACATCGGTTGTAATCCCGCTCAGAATCACGTTTTGGATGCCCTTTCGCCGCAGTAACAAATCTAGATCTGTGGCGAAAAAGGCTCCCTTACCGGGCTTATCGATCACCGTTTCACCCGGGAGCGGAGCTAACTCAGGAATAATTTCCCATCCCGGTTCGCCCCGCACTAAAATCCGTCCGCAGGGACCCGGGTCGCCAATACCTGCTCCCATTTGTCGGGAGCGCCATTGCTTATTCTCCGGCAGGTCAGCCAGATCAGGGCGATGGCCTTCGCGAGTATGCATGATTGGATAGCCCAGGCCTCGCATTACCGCAAGCAGTTTCTGCAAGGGCTCAATGGGCGCACGGGTCAGCGACAAATCATATCCCATCTTGTCTACATAGCCGCCTTTACCGCAAAAGTCGGTCTGCATGTCGATTATGAGCAGTACCGTATTTTCAAAGCGCAAATCGCCATTGAAGGGATAAGAATAGGGGTCTGAGTTTACATAGCGTCCCATTGAAAACTTGCATTACTTACCAAGTTATTCATAGCACCTGAGCAATGCAGCCAAAGTCCATGCTGAACCAAATCACGGTGATCAGTAAGATTCTGTCCCAAAAGGGCCATTTTGATCGGCAATCTGCCGAGGCGATGGCGATGCGGTTCTGAGGGTAACCGAGGTAAGCCTACAAACAATCCAAGCCGGGGAAATGGACAATACTCGGGATCGAAATTAAATCAGTAGGGATTGAATGCGTTTACTGATGCAATACAGTTGCATAAACGCGCATATTGGTGCAAAAATGAATCAAACATAAATTTTACGGAAATCACTATTTCATCCCGGCATAAGCGCCATGATGTTTGCACATTATCAGGCTTGTGTAATGCGCAAGAAAAATTTCAGAATAGTGAAACAATTGTGAAGACGCTTGAATTTTGGCCTTGGGCCTCAGGAGATGCATCGACCCAATGTAATCATCCAAAGGATTCTAATTGAATGGCGAAATTATCTAGCTGCCCCTTACGTCCCAACCCTTTCCATACGTACCGAGATCCTAAGACGGGGAAGTGGCGAGTTGTGAAATTGGCTACATCAGAGACTTATTATTGCCCACCTGTAGATTCGCTCAGTAGTGTGGCAACTGGCCAGGGTAGTCAGATTCCGGAATTGTGGACATGGCCGTTGGCGAGTGCGAGAGCCAGGTTGGCTAAGGGTCAGGCTAGTCCGTGGGAATAGGGTGAGATGGCGGATGCAAGAGCTGTAGTTCCTGGCGCCCGATCCTGCCCTTCCAGTATATGTTGTTAGTTTCTTGCCCTGCGGCGCCAACACTAGATCCTTGGGTTGCTTGGCGATTTCGATCGTAGATGCTGGGCCGTTTGATAACGGACTCCAGTATATGGCCTCTCCAGGACTATATCTATAGCATTAATCCCAATCTGGTACTTGAAGTGACTAAGACTATTGCAAGATTGGGGCAAGTATGATTAGCTCTGCACCTTCATCCGCCACAGCCGGTCTTAGCATATCGTGGAGTTCAGGATATCGCTCGGCCAACTGCTCTTCTGTGAGACTTGTATCGAGAATGGCGCCTGACGGGTCAGTAATCGAGTACAGGTAGCCATTGGGGGCCGATTTGATGGTAACGATGCGATTTCGCACTTCTAGTTGTGCAACCACCGGATAAGAATTGCTTGTAGACTCCTGACTATCTGCCAAAACAAACCCAGCCAAACTTACCATTGAAGTTGCTGTCAATAAAACCGCCAACATAAATCGCATCATTAGATCGACCTCATGTTGCTAAACTATGCTTACTTTATAGCTTACATCAAAGCTCTCAAGGTGCGATCGCGGGAGCCCGCTCCTGGTCTTTAGGCAATTGCTGACCTGGCGGATAAGTCGATCTTTCAAGCGTGGGTAGTAGCAACTTCAAGAGCCGCATCGCTGATTTCAGCCGCCATTGGTAGGGACGAATGGCCCTGAAATCAGCGATGTAGGCAATGTCCACCCTACGGAATATCAGGGCTTTTAGCGATTTATAAACTCTTATTTCAGTGCCATTCTTGGTAGGGACTACCCCACACGACACAGAATGAGTCTTTTTCCTCAATTTTGGCGACTCAGGTTTGGCGCTTTCGACGGTTTGGCTTTTACTAGCAGCAAAACTGTCAAGGCTCGCCCAGCAAATAAGAATATCCCATAAAATTGCAGCTGGTGATCGGGTATTGCCAGATA
>JAKSDM010000182.1 GCA_022360135.1 Pseudanabaenales cyanobacterium
AAGCCAACAGCCCCAACAATGGAGCGAATTTGAGGTTCGAAGCGAGACTCCTGACGGATCAGGGCGGTCACTAGAAGAGGATTCAGGTTGAGCTGTCTAGACCAATCGCCGATCTTCTCCGCAAAGGGGAAGGGATAGAGGCTACGCCAGTAGGCTGGCTGCTTCTTTAGGGTTTCGTACGCGGCTATATCCTGGGGATCATCGCGCCAGGCCAGACTCGATAGCATGAAGATGCCGTCCAGGTTATCTCCCACCCCTAGCCGCATTAGGCCATCAGTAAATTGCTCAGCGACGGTGGGCTGCTGAGGGTTGGTAAATTCTGTTTGCCAAAGACGCCAGGCATCTTGGTCTTGCCCCAGCAGGTAGAGTTCTTGGAGCGTCTCCGAGCCAGCGGGGAGATTTGAGCGTTGGCTCGGCAGCGCCAGCTCGGGTCTATGATTTCGCACGGTGGTGAAGTCGCCGACATCCCAACCCAGCCATATCGCCGATCGCCAGGCATAGTAGGACTCGGGATAGCGAGCAATCACCCGTTTAAAAGCGGCTCCGGCATCTTGCTGTCGTCCTATCCGCAGGGCCCATTTGCCAGCCCAGAATGCCGCCTCTGGAGCCAATTCGCTGTCAGGATTTTCCTTCACCAACTGCTGCGCCCAACTCCAGGCTTCTTTATAATTTTGGGCCCTGGCCTGCTCTTTAGCCCAGCGCAGTCGCAACTTGGCGGCGGCTTCAGAGGGGCTGTATTGATTGAGCACCGATTGCCGCGCTTGTGTGGCCGAAGTTGAACTGTTGAGTTCATCCAGCAGCTTGGCCCGCATTAATAGGGCGTCCCCAGCCCGATCAGGGAATTGTTTGATCACCTGATCGAGCAGGGCGATCGCTTCAGTGCGCTTGACTAGATCCGCCAGCTTCAATAGGCCGGTAGCGGTTTCGGGCGCATCGGGGAACTGTTTCTTGAGGCGGCGATAGGCGGCGATCGCTTCGTCCCAGCGTTCTCCAATTTCTAATCCTCGAGCGGCTCGATAAGCATTCAGCGGCGTTGGCGGCGCTTTGGCGTAGGCCGGCCCGGCTTTACCGTACTGCTGGATTTCCCAGTAACCAAAGCCAATCGCTTGCCAATCTTCAGGTTGAAGCTGACTGCTGAACTCCGCTGTTAGCCGATCCATAACCGCCTCGACCTCTGCATCATAGAGGCCGTGTTTGACCACAATCCGCATCAGCTTCAAGGCGTCGGCGCGATCTGGATCTGCCGTCAGACGTTTTTGGGCGATCTCCACACTGCGGGGATGGGTCGGAAATTTCTTCAATATCTGATCCCAGTATTGCTCCTCTTGCTGACCTAATTCGTAAAGCGCTTCTGTGGCGGCGGCGCTCTCTCCATAGGCGTCAATCAGGTTAAGCCAGGTAGTCTCTGCTTCTGCCCGCAGTCCTGCAGCCGCTTGAGCTCGCCCGCGCTTAAGCAGTATATAGGGAGCCAGGATCGGGTACTCCTCTTCCAGCCCCGCCAGTACGGAGATGGCGGAGCCCCCCTGGTCTTGGTTAATCAAGTCAGCGGCCAGCAGGTAACGAGCCTGATTGCGCTCAGCTGAGGGTGGCCCTTCGGCCATCTGATTTAATTCCTCAGCTCGCTGTTCTACCGCCAAAGGGGTTAATCGGGCGACTTCTGAAGCAGTGTCGCCGCCGAGGTCCAGGTTCGCCTCACTAGGATTAGCAGATTGCTTGCTTTTGGGTAAAGGTCGAGGCAGGTTCCCCACGCCAGCAACCTCTAGGAAGGCGACCAGGATGCCTAAGGACATGGCGCTTACGCCCGATATCGCGATCAAAGGGAATTTATTTTTGAGGGCCTTGAACATCGAAACTTCATCAGGAGGTGGGGTAAAGGGCTGCAACTGTA
>JAKSDM010000195.1 GCA_022360135.1 Pseudanabaenales cyanobacterium
TCGATAGCGTTCAGAAGCGTCTATGTAGGAAATGCAGCCATGCACCGAATCTGTAATCAGCTGTAGTCGGGCTTCACTTGCCCGCAGGTCTTCTTCGGCTCGTTTACGATCGCTGATATCCTGATAAGTGCCCAAAACACCTATCACGTCGCCCATCAAGTTATGAAGTGGAAGTTTATTCGTTTCCAGCCAGATCTGGTCGCCATCAGCATGTATCTGCGTTGCAATGATTCCTAGCTTAGCTGTATCAGAGTCCATGACCTGGCGATCGTCAGCTCGGTAAGCGTCCGCTTCGGTTTTTCCCCAGGGCATATCATAGTCAGTTTTGCCCAGGATGTCTGAGACTGATTTTAGACCGGCATCTCGAAGAAAATTGCGATTGCAGCCCAAAAAAACCGAGTCCCGATTCTTCCAAAATACCGACAATGGGAATGTATCCAGCACAGTTTGCAAGAACTGTTCTCGCTCCTGTAGTTCGGCGGTGCGTTCTTCTACTTTGGCTTCTAGCGCTTGATTGAGTTGCTTTAACAATGTACTCGCCCGTTGACGCTCCAATTCGACGGCAGCGCGGGCGGCAAGGACGCACAGCAGATTTTCCGCTCGCTGTGGGTCTGGGATCGGCTGCTGGTTGAGGATGCACAGATCGCCGATGGCCTTACCCTGGGTATTGCGTAAGACAATGCCCAGATAGCTCTCCGCCTTCATCTTAACCAGATCTAAATCGTCGGGAAACCGCTGCTGAACCGAATGTTCGCAATAGAATTTTCCGTCCTGCAATGTCAATTCGCAGGGGGTTTTTGCAGGATGGTAGTGCAAGGGGGATTGCAAGGCGCCGTTTGCCCAAAACGCTAAGGCCTGAAGCTCGTCGTTAACCTGTTCAGTCACTAGGGCATAGGAAACATTCAGGGCGGTCGCAATGTAGCTCACTAAGGCGGGAAAAAAGTCCTGACCGATGGTGGCGGCAGTTCCTGCAATCAGTTTTTGCAGGTGCGCTTCGGCTTGTTTGCGATCGCTAATATCGCGGATCATAAAAAGCACTTCACTCTTGCTGCTTTTTATCAGCCTGACTTCTTCATCTTGGCAGCGGTCCCCCACTTGAATTTTCTGCTCATAAACTTGCAACTCACCCGTCTGCAAGGCTTGCTGTAAATAGTGCAACTGTCGTTCGGCAAGCTCTGCGGGTAATACATCAGCTATATACTGACCGATGTAATCAATCGCTTGAGGCAGTATATCAAGATCTCGGTTAAACAACCTACGATAGACCCCATCGGCCCCAACCAGGAAGATGAGGTCAGGAATCGCTGCTAAAATCGCTCGGTTTTGGGCTTCGCTTTGCGCTAGGGCAAGTTCAGCTCGTTTGCGATCGCTAATGTCAGTAATGGCGCCCACATAGCCGATTACCTGCCCATCGGCATCCCATTCAGCAACGGCTTGCCCATATACCCACGTCGACGTCCCGTCAGGAGGTTGAAAGCGATATTCAAGCTGGAAGGGGCGGTGCTCTTGGACAGATTTACGCCATTCAGCCGTAACCCGGTCGCGATCATCTAGGTGCAATCCTTGTCGCCATCCCTCATCAGCGGCGGCTTCAGAGGTGAGTCCAGCGATCTGGCGCCAGCGATCGTTGACATAGAGGCAGCGCCCCGCCGCATCGGTGCGAAAAATCCCTACCGGCGCGGCTGCTAAAGTGGCGTAGCGTTGTTCACTCTTCTGTAAGCGGGCAAAGGCTTGTTCAAGTTCCGCTTCTGCTTTTTTTCGCTCCTCTAGTTCAGTTTGAGCTTGTTGCCAGGCCGTCGCTTGCTGGAGGGCGATCGCCAGTTGTACCGAGAGATCCTGAAACAGAGTCTTATCATCTGTCCGCCAATCTCGATAGTCAGCGCATTGGTGCCCAATCAATAGCCCCCACAACTGTCCCATGACTCGAATAGGAACCGCCAGATTGGCTTTAACCTGATACTGCTCCAGTAATTTGATATAACAGTCGGTATAGCCTGCCGTGTAAATATTGTTGACTACGATAGCCTGTTCACTGTCATGGAGAGTTGTGATTTTTTGCTGAAAGTAAGCATCGTTGATTTGGTTTCCTAGAGCCGCAAGCCAGCCATGATCAACGGATTCTGCAATAATGGAGCCGCTCCAATTGGATTGGAATTGGTAAACCAAAACCCGATCGCACGCCAAAAATGTCCGCACCTCAGTAACGCAAATATTCAAGATTTCTTGGAGGTTGAAGGAGGTGCGAATGCGGCTGGCGATCTGGGCGACTAATTTCTGCCGTTCCACCTTAATCACCTGATCCGCCTCTAAGCGCACCACCTCTTTTTCCAAAAACTTCGCCAGCTTGTACAATTCCGAGGGGTTAAAGGCTTGCTGCAGACTTTCATGGGTGACTAGCCCCACCAAGCGATCTTGCTGATCTAGAATGGGCAAATGGCGAATATGGTGCCGTTGAAGCAGATTAATCGCACAAAATAAATCGGTAAAGGCAGCCTCGCGCAGGGTGACAACGGGGTAAGACATCACCTGTGCCATCACCAAACAGTTAAGAGGTTGCTGCTGGGCGCTTAGTCGCACCACATCCCGCTCCGTTAGAATACCGACCACTTGCCCATCTTCCACCACCACCACGCAGCTTGACCGCGCCTCTAATTGGAGGGCGTCCAGGCTCCTATCCGTTGTTTTGGCGGCGTTACTGATCGACTGCGCGTTGCTCATTTGGGTGATTGTAGCCATCACCGTCATATCAGGTGAAACCACCAAGGGATCGCGAACGATCGCAGACTTCAGTTCTACTGGGGGGAGAGCCGTAGCGCGAGTAAACATGGGTTTAAGGGGTTTATTACTTCTTATTCCCTTCAACATGAACCAGTCGCCTAAACTGCAAAAAAAATTACCGTTGGCAGGATTAGAATTTTAGAGCAGCCCTTAACAGGGGGGTAATGCGCCTACCTTTACCCCCACCTGTTTCCTAGGATGAGCAAAAGTGAGCAGACCCATCAATGTTGATTTGGGTGGATGGGCAAAGGCGATCGCCTTTGCCCATCCTAATTGTTGTTTGCGAATTAGGCAGCTTAGATGGAGTCCTGATCAAGGAAGATATTCCATCCTTGGCAGGTCGGCGCAGATTGAAAAAGCGAAAAAACCAAACTCAAACTGGGGGGGGTGCGATAAAGTGGGGGGGGGAGTTGCGATCACTATTCTAAATCTGACCTCCTCCTATCCAGGAAAGCCGAGAAAAATTTTGAGCTGTCACTCAGACTGACTTAACTCCTGATCTTTCTGCGAGCATAGATATTCTTCCACAATTCTATCAAGGCGATTGTACTCTTCAATGATCCGTGGCATTTCCTCGCAGAGAAGCTGCAGCGCCGATTTGACCTCTAGAGGACTACCCACCGTCCCAAGTATTTCAATCGCTATAGCGATGGTTTGCAGGCTATTGCGGAAGCGAACCTGAGCATCCCTATAGCGTTCTCTGAATTCACTCAATTCCATACTCTTTTCTTACTTGGAAAATATGCAGATAAGCGACTAACAGCAAGAGTGCAGAATTTGAAACTGTATAATTACTGATAATAAAGGGTATAAAATTAATACAGTATTTACAACGATAGCACAAAGTTCGATCGTGATCATGGGCACAATCTAATACTGAATTGGCTGATCATCCTTAGAGCCGCCAACCAGGGGTAGAGCCATTGACCGGCAATGGCTCTACAAGAAACTCAGGGATTCGCAATTAACGGCAATCCCATTTTTTAAGCATATCTGCGGTTGGGGTGTATGGTCGTGCGCCCCTGTGTCAGTAGGTTATTTTACCAATCAAAAGTTGGCGGGCATTCCGAACACCTGGCCCCTAATCTCTGGGAGGGGTAAATTCGATCGTTGTCGTCGGCGCTTCGATCAGGGCTGGGGATGGAGTAGCGGGAATTAGCGGGGCGCTCTCCTCCCCTGGAGATGGGGAAGCCTCTATGGGCGGAGAAATTTCCAGTGAAGAGGGGGGGGATGTATTAGCTGGGAGCGACTGTAATAGCGACTCAAGGGTTGGCGTGGCTCCCCTGCTTTCCTGTGATGATTCACCCGTTAACTCAATTGCTGACGTTGGCAGACCATTACTATTGGGAGTTGCTTCAATTGCTGGAGAATTGGTTGGGTTATTGCGATTTCCATTTCGGTTGGACGCATTGTTCGGGGAGTTGACGCGCCCAGACCCAGCTTGACGGCGAGCCCTCTGACGATTTCGAATTTGTCGTCGCCAATCCTGCATCGCAGCCTGCGCTTGGGGATGAAGGGCGCGTCCAGGAAGAATAGCGGCTGCGGTTTCAATGGCGTCACGGAGCTTACCTTGTTTAGCAAGTGTCTGAGCTAGAGTCAAGAAGGGCTGATCTACGATCGCTTCAATTTCCTGGTTCCAATCGTAGATCATAGCTTGAGCGTCTTGGCGCAAAGGCCGTTCGATCGACACTTTGCCAGCCTCGGCAATGGCCGCCTGCAAGGAGGGAATTGTGCCGGGTTCAGCCAACTTTTGGGCCCGAACCAGATAGTGACGATCTTCTAACCGTTTGATTTCTGTCCGCCAATGAGCAATCAGCGTTTGCGCCTGCAATCGTCGAGGTCGATCGGGGGCAATTTGTTGGGCCAGTCCAATGGCGAAATCGAAGCTGGTCGGCAACCCCAAACTAGCTGAGAGTTGAGCTATCTGGAGATGAGTGACATCCTGAAGGTGAACCGCCCAGTTCTGCAGGTTTGCTTGGGCTTGCGGATAGAATTGGCTGTCGGGTGGAATTTGGCGAGCCGCCGCCATTGCCTCCATCAAGTTGAAGAGATGAATTGGGGAGGGCTGCCCGCTATTTGCTGTGGCGATCGCAAGTTTGCCAGCCTGGCTCAAGTGTTTTAAGTGTCTGGCTTCTCTGGATACACTGTGAATAAAGGCAATTTGCTCGGCGATCGCCAGCGCCTCATCCAAATTTCCCTGCCGCCATTGCTCTGCTCCAAAGGCTAATAGGGTTTTCCCCCACTGATTCAATTCGGGTTGGACATCTGCCCAAGCATCGGTTTCGGGATTGAGCTGACCCAGCAGCTTAACTGCTGCGCTGAGTTGCTGGGGATCATTGGTTTGAGCCAATTCCCGAGCTTGCGAGATATGTCGCCGCCCCTGTTTTTCGGCCGCAAGCTGTTGCAAAAGGACACTGACTCGCGACGATCGCCCAGGGGTATTATTGAGGGCGTTGAGGGCCGAGATCTTCTCGGAGGCGAGATCCCAATCTTGCCATTTCATGGCATTGTGGACCTCCGCCGTAATCGCTTCAATTTGCTGATTCGCCTGCCGCCAGTGCATCAGCGCAGCTTGGGCGTTTACATAGGCTGGGCTGGATTCAGGAATCTGCGCAGCCAGCTCAATAGCCTTTTGGAGATTGCCCGCTTCAATGTTTTGATTGGCGACTGTCAGGACTGACTCCGACCACTTCTGAAGCCATTTTTGGGCTTCAGCGTAAAGGGGATCTTCGGCGGTCCACTCTCCCAATAACGCTAGGCCTGAGAGTAGGGCTGACAATTCTCCCGATTGGGCTGCTTCCTGCGCACACTGAAGCGCTTGCCGATCCGAAACCGGCGATGACAAAGCCGCACAGTTAATTAAAGGCGGCACCATCGTTAATGTCCGATAAGCTATTAGAGTAATGGCGCCCGCCACCGAGCAACTAATCATTCCCATCGTCAACCAAGGTGATGACTTGCTAAACGCCCCTGATAAAGCCCGGGCAGTTTGGGGCAAGAGGAACGCTCTTGAGGTTAACTGTGGGATGTGCTCAATATCATTCTGCGAATTTTCTAAGTAAGTAGCTGGATTAATCTCAGATTTCTTAACGCGTCTTTGCACCATTACCCAATCCGGCTTTTCTCATGAATGAGTTTTATACAGTGCGCCCCGAAACCTCAACCAGGAGTTCAACCGCTAGCCATTAACAATCAGACAAGCCAGACCTTAACAACTCAGTAGGTTCGCTTCACGCCAATAAAACGGCTAATATATCCTTATACTACTGGAATTTTGAGCGGGATCCGTCCATTTTCAAACAGTTTTCACCCTCGCCACCTACCGTAATTCCCTAGAGGCAGCAACAGAATTTAGTTGGATGAGCAAACGACTACTTCTCCTGCTGTCTTTACCATAACCAACTTTTTCGCCTTGCACCCGTCTTCAGAGAATGTAGCCAAATCTTCATGTCCCATGAAGTCTCTCTAAAGCTTCCCCAAAGAGAGTCGTGCTAGGAGAAAGAGGAGGAGCCAATGCATCCTAGCGTCCCCCACCAATCAAAACTTTAATTTAGACCCAGGAGTTTAAGCAGCCCATCGAAATTCTTGCCTGTCTGCTGTCGCTTGTAATGGCGCAAAACCTCAATCAACTCACGTTTTGGGGGGAGTGGGAATACTTCGGCAAGGGGGGTTGCTATCTGGGTCCTCAGAAACAGTCCTTGGGTTACTGAGGTAACGTTGGCGGCCCGCCGGAGGCGACTGGCGCTGCTGAAATCGATCAATACAGCCTGTTCACCTGAGACAATAATGTGGTCTGAAATGCATTGAAGATTGCCATGATCGAGCCCCACGTCGTCTAGCCGATAGCTGTCTTGAAGAATGCGCCTAAGAATGGATTGAATAGTGGTTAAGGAGCAACTAGTGACCCCTTTTTTGACCCAATCGAGAAAGCGATCGCCGGCTATATAATCCATCACTAAAAAGTTGCGGCTGGCGCTTAGCAACCTGGGACCAACGCCGACTTGATTGGCAATGGCCAGGAAGGCGGCTTCCTGCTGAAAATCTGCTTTTGGAGCATTGGTTCTTCTGATTTTCAACGCCACATCCTGGCTACCTAGTCTGGCCAAGGCCACCACCCCGCAATATCCCACACCCAGCACATGAAAGACTTTGAGCGGCTTACAGCCGAAATCATAAATGCTGTGGACGGCCAATTGCGCAAGCTCTTGAATTCGAGAATTGACTTCTTGGCTGTCTCCGTGAGGATAGGCCAGGATAGTTGAGCGGGGATCCCCTTGCAAGACAGTTAGAGGAAACAGTTTCATGAATAGAAATTTAGCGTCCGAAATCAGCTTCACCCTCGCCTCAGCCGCCTCACCCCAAAACGCAGCTGGCTCAATGGGCAATGAGGCTGGCCTGGTCGCAAACGAGGCTGACTTACTAAAAAGTTAGGCTAGGCTCGTCGCGAACGAGGCTGACTTACTAAAAAGTTGGGAATGTTCAGATTTTTGTGTAAATCCTGATTTTTGAACGGAAAATCAGGGGTTTTAGCCCTGTCCAACACGGTTTTGTGAACACTCTCGCTGTAGCATTTAATCGCTTCAACCGTTCCTAAAGATTTGTGATAGCAGTCTTTTCGGACAAGATATCAGTGTTTCAGCATTTCATTACCTGGCACCGAGAGTCAAATTTAGACTGTTTAACTGGGGATCATTGCAGTCTGAGAATTGTAGCAATTTGCTTCAATAAACGTCTTGGCCACTTCATGAATTTCCGATCCCGCTTCCCACCCCTCCCACAAGGCCATCTGTCCGGGGCTAGTTTTCTGGGGTTTCCTTTTCTTTTCTTCATCAGGCTCCAACCGCACAGTGACGCCACCAAAACGTTTTCTACCAGAGCCTAACTTTCTAACTGTTTTCGTGTATCAAGTCATACTTTGCCCGAAGGTCTTGGTATAAGCTAAGCATACATTAGCCGTCCTTTAGGAGAAGGAATAGGACGACCTAACGCCTTAGCTGTGTCTATCCATTCATGAATTACAGTCTCTACATTGTTGACAGCCTCTTGATACGTTTGACCATCAGCCATGCAACCAGGTAATTCTGGCACTTCCACAATGAATGAGTCATCTTCTTCACTCCAATAGATAATTAACTCGTATCTAATCGACATCTTTATCTCCTAGACGATATTGAACAATTAAATCTCTGATTTGCTTGACTTGATAAGGAATTCATATTGCCCTCACCTTTGATCAACATTTTATCCAAGCAGGGTTTCAGGCGCTTCCAAATGGTGAGAGTGATCGCCCAGGTAGATTGGGTTGACGCGCTGATGTAGAGATTGTTGATTATCACTGATAAGGGTCAAGGTAGCGATTCTACCTGGGTCTCTAAAAACTCAATATGAGACTCGATATCCGCCCTGAATTCATCCTCTTCTTCAAGCTCAAGTCGATTCTTCTCCTGGGTGATCATTTTCTCCAACTCCTCCAGACGACGAGAGAATCCTTGCAACTTCTCCACCTTAGCTGCAGGAGGACACCATAGACTGGGATTGATGTCCCGGCAAAATCGAGCGATTAATCCGGCGTCGGCCTGGTCGTTTTTGGTCCGACTCAGTTGGCTTTTGGCATACCTTTAATCCGTGCTGGATTGACGATACTGACCTGGTGACCCTGATGGTATAAATAGGCGGCTAAGGCATAACCGTAGATATTGGCGGCCTCCAGACAGCCATGGACCTTCTCCATCCCTTGAGCTTTAAGCCATTGACCTAATTTCTCAAAACCTGCTGGGGTGTTGTCAAATTTAGCTGTCTTAGTCCGTTTTTTACCCTTAAGCAAGGCCACATCAAAGGTCTTTTTGCTGATATCAATACCCAAGGGCGCGTAGGTTGATGCACTCATAGACTCACTCCAGATGAGGCATAATGGCTACTCATACAAGCGCTATCCTTGTGAAATCCGAGTTTCTACCACTATGGGCAAGCTCGCTATACTGTCCAGTCTGCTCGGAGTAACCCTGTAAAAGGTCGGGGAGGCTCTAAAAGTCTACGAAGCAAGTTTGTTAACTTGAGGTTGGGTCCTGAGTCACTCCCCGGCAAGGTATACTTCCAAAATAAACTTTGGGGGTACACCTCTTACATATAAGGTTGGGTTCAACTTGTGAAACCCAACGCGGGCAGGAATTATTGGGTATCGCGATCACTCGACCCAACCTACGTTTTAGCTTTATCCATCCTACAGCTTGCCAGGGACCGGGTTTCTTAAGAAACCCGGTCCCTGGCGCAGAACCCCAGTGCGATCGCATCCAGTAAAATTGCTTTGTAGGTAATCTGGATCGCCAACCATGTCTATATTCCTGATTCCTGACCGACTTTGACCAGTGGGATAAAGAATTCTCAACCGCCTCGCCCAGTCAGCAATATGACATGTTCAAGGCCGCGATCGCAGAACCTATTCCCATCGACTATGCCGAAAAAGTAGACTTTGGCTTCTTCCTGATAAACGTTTGGGAGGATCTGATCAATCACAATCAAGTAGACGAGTGTTTGGCCCTGGTTACAACGCTGCAGCAACAGCAACCCGACCTCTATCAACGAGAATTTCAATATCTGGATGATCTGCTCGTCAAATATCATCTGTTTCACCATCAAATCGACGCCGTCCGCAACGACCTCAGCCGGTTTCAGGCCAACCCAGTCGAAGGGATTGATCAGCTCAGCGCCGTTCTAGATGATTTGCAGTTTTACGGGGCTACTGAGCCGCTTGTCGATTTCTGTCGAGCTGTTTACCAGCCGATTGCCCAATCCCGCAAAGTGTTTGATGGGGTCGAAACTGAATTCGGAGACATTGTCATCTTTGATCAGTTTGAAAACGTCTATCAGCAGCTTCAGCAGGGTGAAACCATAGATTGGGAGGCATTCAAGACAGAAGCAATCCAGTATGGCCTTGCTGACAACGCGTCTCAGTGGACAGAGATTGAACACAATCTGACCGTCGACGTTGAAACGGGCGATAAATTTGCTCAGCGGTTTAAGCGTAATCCGAGCGCTGTATTGCGCCATCTTCTGCTGAACTTTTGCCGTCACATGCGGACTCAACATCACATGAGCTTTGTGAGGAGTCAAGAGGAGGAGATAACGATAGAGCCATCCGCCAAGTCACCCCAAAATCAACCGACTGCGGAGGCAGAACCCACTCCCCCAGCTCAACAACCCGCCTGGGAACCCCCAAAGCCTGGCAAATCGCCGCTTCAGGAAGCTAAGGGACTGACTAAATCAAAATCAAAACGATCGGGCAAAAAGAAATCCGGTCAGGGGTTCAACTAACCCTTAGCCGGTTATAGCTCAATATCTTGGGTGTTGCTGGACACGCAAGACTTTGCACATCCTACGAGGCTGGTTGACACAACTTGGAAGGTTATAGGGGTTGAAACTCTAGGAGCCCACATTCCGCCCTCTGAATTGTCACATTCAGAATAATGACCGATGATGAGATTCAAAGTCTTATAGAGGGATGCATCATTCAAAGTAGCATAGTAGTCAAAAACCTAGACCACTTGGGCATTGTAGTCGGTATTGTCGATGAGCTGGGTGTGGTTGAGAGCGTCAATGAGTATCTCGGTGAGGACCCCCATGAGAAGGTAAACGCCGGGATCGCCGTTAAAGCAATGATCTTGAATGGGTTGGGGTTTGCCTCAGCCCCTTTGTATCTGTTCGAGCAGTTTTTTGTCGGCAAACCCACAGAGCATCTGCTTGGTCCAGGGGTGTTGCCCCAGTATTTGAATGATTACCGCTTAGGTCGAGTGCTGGATGGACTTTACCTGACGGGAATCACCACCGTATTTCTGACCATCTGCATGGAAGCGGGGAAGCGCTTTAACATCAGCTATCACATCCAAGCAACCTTGAGTTTGGACCCCGAAGCAGATACCAAGCAAAAGCGTAGAGCCGGACACTTTATCCTGGCGACCAACGTGCTGCACTCACCGGAGCTAGAGAGGGATGAGTCAGACAACACACTGACCTCACCGGAGCTAGAGAGGGATGAGTCAGATCTTTTCTCCTCACCCTGTCTCCTGACCCTGTCTCCTGTGTCCTAAATTGCTGCCTCACCAAAACATTTTAGTCAGTGAACACCCTCGCTCGATCGGCCTCAAACTCCCTTTTAGGGCTCAACCATCAACCGTCAACTAAAAAGTTGTTGAACCGCCTGTCTTATCTGTTGACACGAAACGCGCCAGGAGTATTGTTCTTGAACTAACTCGAACGCTGCATTCGCCAGAAGTTGGGCTAGTTTTAGGTTTGACCACAGTTGAATCACACCTTGGGCGATCGCATCCACAGTCTCTCTAATCAATAGATGTTCGCCATCTATCGCTTTCAACCCTTCGGCCCCTTTGGCGGTACTGACCACTGGGCAGCCAGCGGCGAAGGCTTCTAGAATCTTGAGGCGAGTACCGCTGCCCTGGCGGAGGGGAACAACCATCACATTCGCAGCCGCCAGATAAGGTCGAACATCTGGAACCTCTCCGGTGACTACAATGTTGGGGTTGCGATAAGCGGCTGCTTGCATGAACGGAGTTGGCGATGTACCTACCAATAGGAGACGGCAATTTGGATAACTGGTTTGCAGTTGGGGATAAATTTGGTTGATCAGTAACTCAGCGGCCACAGCATTAGACGAGTAAGCAAATTGACCTAAGAAAAGCAGGGTATGTCTGGGGACCGCCTGCTCTGGGGATGGAGTGTTGTGTGCTGAACGCACTTGATTGTATTGGGCCACATCCACCGTGTTGGGAATGGTATAGGTGTGGGACTTGGGGCGATATAAAGTTTGTAGCCACTGGATATCTTGATCGCTACAAGCCCA
>JAKSDM010000464.1 GCA_022360135.1 Pseudanabaenales cyanobacterium
CGGTATTTCTGTCTGAATTGGGCGATAAAAGCCAGTTGGCTGCGATCGTTTTAGGAGGAAGTTCCCAATCTCCTAAAGCCGTCTTTTTGGGCGCAGCTGCCGCCTTATTGCTAGCTAGCTTTTTGGGTGTTTGTTTTGGTGGGGGAACGGCTCAACTTCTACCGACTCGATTGGTTAAGGCGATCGCCGCGATTGGATTTGCTTTCATTGCGATTAGACTGCTCTGGCCTAAGCCAGATGCGCCGCCAGAAGCCTAGTTTAATAGAGGCTAAGGATAAATAGGGATAAACGGTAGGCGAAGAACGCTCCGCTTCACCCACTATGGATGAATGGCACTGAAATAAGCGTTTATAAATCGCTAAAAGCCCTGATATTCCGTAGGGTGGGCATTGCCCACATGGCTTATTTCAGTGCCATTCCACTATAGATATCCTTTCGCGCTTAACTAAACCACCTCTCAACAGTCGGCCGCAAGCAGGTTAGGACCGCACTGCAGCAGGCGACTATCTGCCGTAAGATTCAGCACCAGGAAGAAACCCCGTCTGTTTGAGCAGTAGCCGTAGTTTTGTATGAGGGAGTTTCGTGTCCTTTCGGTTATTTCCCCATATATTGAAATGGAAATTGCGCATCAGCGCAATGATGCTGCGGTACTTAACGATACTGGCAACATAGAATTCATCTAACTTCATTATCCCGTCAGCATGTATCTGCTCGATGTTATCGAGTAATATGGTCCCCAGCTCATAGGGTTGTAATCCTTCCTTGACGCCATAGTTTTTCATCATCCTGCTTTTATCGTTTTGCGAACATGAATCATAGGACGATCGAATGAAGTGCCCAAGATTCCGCAAGACTTCTCCGTAGTCGTAAAATGTGTTCTGCTCAAAAAAAGACTTTTCACCTTTCGTCAAGGTAAAACTCTTGTCAAGTACCAAGCCAAAATCGGTCAAATATGTTTGCTCACCGTCAGTGAGGGTGTTGCGAAAATGTGCATCGAAGTGGATGATTCCCTTTTTTCTCAAAAAGGAGATCGTCGTACGCAAGTCATCCAAGGATTTTTGGAGTTTATTAGGATTGTTCAACAGCCATGTTTCCAGGACATGCGGAATGTATTCCAGGAACAAAATCAACTCATGGTTGGCGTTCGCCCTGTCTAACATATAATTGCCGACGTTTGCACTATTGCCCCAGTACTCCACAAAACCTTTTAGGCGATCCCTATCCACATTTGTACGCTGCCCAGAGAAAGGAATAATCCGGTAATGGTACATCAGGGGGAAGGCGGCGATCTCCCCTGCCAACACCCAGTTGGTGGTCTTGATATGGGTTACAAGTTCACGGAAGACCCCTAAACCAGCCACCCCTAAACCAGCGGAACCGAGGCCATAATTAAAATAGGTTGGCAGGGCATAGAGATTTTGGGTGGAGAACAGGTTGTCATATTCAAGCTTCGTAACCGGAATACGTTTCACAAAAATCTTGGATTTTCCAAGAACAATGGTGTGAGTTAGTCCCCAACCTAACCTTGACTCACTATTGTCAAACAGAGAACGCAATTGTGCATTATCCAACTGGGCAATTTGTGAGCTGAGCTTGAAGTATCTCTTGCTTCTAAATTCGATCTGATTCTCAGCCATTTTTCCCGAGCCAGCCCGATCATGAGAAGCCGCATGAATATGATCAGGGTCGTAAAGTGTATGCATCAAGGCGTCAGGTTGGACATGACCCTAATTGAAGCGGAGAACAATAAATGGACATTGTTCTCCGCTTCTCTAATCCCTGATTACTCTAGATAGCAGATGATTTATTTTTCGGTGTGATAGATTCAAAGCGAGGAGACGGCCTCTCGATAGCAAAATCTAAACAAAATGCCGCCTGCCGCCAATTTCATCAGTTCTAGTCCCCAGTAGAGACCATGCAGCTGATTCATCCCAGCCGGAACCTCAGACCCCGACTCAAACAGATTTAGCTGCAAGCCAAGGGCGCTCATATCAGGCGTCAGAATATAGGTATAAATTAGGGCGATCGCAAACAAAAGTAGGGATAAAAACAGCGGCCAACGGCTCTTGCTCGCATTGGCGATAATGGAGAACCTATTTCGCTGATGACGGAGAGCGAGTAATCCTGTCAAGATTAGTGCGCCACAGAGTAACTCAAATCGATTGAAAAGCCAAAAGATGCTGTAACCCGCTATAACAAAATCTGGCTGTTTCATCATACCGGAGCCATAGAGGCTAGGCATAATCAGCAAGTCTAAAATCAAACTGCCGCTCAGCCAAAAGCCAAGGGCAAACAGGACTGTTGACTGCCAAGTTGAGCGTCTAACATCAAACTGAGAAGTAGCAATCATAAGTATTTTCCATGCTGACTTACCCTCTAGCTTACCCAATTTCAGGCGTTTCAACTGTGAATTATCATTTCAAAGAAATGTGAAATAAATTGGAAGTAAATAACGAAAAAACTAAGCAATCATTAACTTTTCATTCTGAAAATATTGATTTAGATCCAATCTTTTCTAGCTATTAAAGGGATAACAGATTAGGCGTTGGTATTTAGGTAGACGTAGGCAGTAGACGGGGCAAGTTCTCTGCCTACTGCCCTACTGCCCCCCTAGCTCGAAATATCCAATGGTGATTCATTGGCCTTGCCTTGGTGAACCGTCTTTACCCACTTCAGTCGTTTGGGTCGTACTGAGATCCGGGCTGTGGTGCTGGCGACGACCACAAACCAGTGGAGCATGTATAACGTTCCCCGCAGGGTTTGAATTAAGGTCACCAGAACAGAGGATTTTTGAGTCTGGCGTAGCCCGATGAACATCCCGACTATTGAAAAAGCGATAGTAAGACTGGCGATTGGGCTGAAGACAGGCGTACGGTTTCGCGCGATCGCTAAGATCAAATCCGGCACTGCCACCGTAGGTAACAGATACTGGATAATCCAGAAGCTAAATAGATCGACTGTTTTGTGAAAACCTAAGCGGTTTCGTACGATCAATCGCCAATAGTCTAGATAACGCTGATAGCCCCCCTCGGCCCAGCGAGAACGCTGGTGCCAGAGCGCGATCGCACTAGTAACCCCCTCTTCCTTCACAGCGGGGTAGGTAAGAAATTGAATATCCCAGTGATTCAGGTGTAGGCGCAGAGTTAAGTCCAAATCATCGGTTATGGTTTCCTCATTCCAGCCCCCACATCGTTCAATCGCGGTTCGGCGAACAAACTGTCCATTCCCTCTGAGTTCGCCAATCCCCCCAACAGCAGATCGTTGCCGATGCCAATAGGCGTCCAGCGCCATTTCCGCCTGTTGCCCCCGGGTCCAAAAGTTAGTGTCCGAATTGGCGATCGCTTTGCGCACCTGCACCGCACCCATCTGAGGTAGGTCAAAGAATGGAATAACCTGTCTCAGCATTTCCGGAGGCGCCTGAGCATCGGCATCGAACACGGCTAGGATGTCTCCTTTTGTCTGCATCCAAACCGAATTTAACGCGCCTGACTTACCTCCAGTCGCCTCAGCGGGGCGATGGACCACACTCAGCTGGTCATATTTTTGAGCTAAGCGATCTAAGCGTTCTGGCGTACGGTCTGTACTGTTATCATTAATCACCCAAAGGTCGTAGCGAGTTTTGGGATAGTCTAGCCTCAATAAGGCCTCGACCAAACTCTCAATTACCGCCTCCTCGTTTTTAGCCGCCACTAATATGGAGATATAGGGCCACTGGTTAAGCGGCGCTAGCCTCTCAGCATCAACGATGTCTGTGTAAATTGATGGCAGTATTTCCGGCGCGGTTCCGGAACGAGCGAGCAGCACCCTCAAAGCATGAACACTCAGGAACACTGTCAGGCAAAGAACGGCCCAACTTCCCCAGGAAGAGATATGCAAGACAAAGGTTCCACCCCACAGCGCTGTCAGAGCGACGGCTGCCTTTTGACGACGCCTGTCATATCCTTGATACAGGTAGGCGTCAATATCCTTAAGAGCGGTTTCTGATGATTCCAAAAAATCAGACATGCGTTGGTTTTATCGTGTGGTTATCTTCAATGAGAAATACGGTTGAGTTGATATGTTTGATACATTGCGCCAGCCCAGCTATCTCATCCTCCCAATCGAAGCAATTGAGAGCAGTTGATTGACCTTATCTCATATATTGGTAGGGTTGAAACAGGGATAGCATTTGTCAAACTCAAGCCTTTTTCTTTCAGTATGATTGAGTTTCTGGTCATATTGGGAATCCTTCAATTCAAGAGGCGCCTTTCATCCAGAGGTCGATCACCCTACTGGGGGTGTCTATCAATAGCGTTGCCTGGATTTTCAACAGAAAATTCAATTACATACCTGTACATACCTGTTTAATTGTTCAGTTTAGGCACATTAGGAACGCTCATGGTGATCTCCTTCGACCAAATCCAGCCGGTAGGCAAACAAGATATCAGTGTTTATCTGCCCTACTACCAGGGTACCAAGCGGAATGCTCTACCCTATGCCATTGGTGCATATAAGCGGGGTAATTTAGAAGGTGAGCGAATCATTGAAGGGAGTGAGAGCATCCCTTTCATCGCCACCTGGAATGTTTCCATGCTGCCAGCAGATCTCACCCGGTGTCGCCTGCAGTTCGGCGGAGAGGCCGAGTTGAGTTACGAAGTAACGATGGCGACGTTTGAATTCGTTGATTTCTTGATTGATGTTGTGGCGGCTTTGAAGCACAAGAGACCTGCAGATTTTTCCAAAGCTTTCTATCGCAAGTTATTGCGTCTGGATGATTAAAGCGCTAGAGGACACTGGGGAGAGTTCTAATCTTAACAACTGTGTTCAATGTCGCTGTTCTAGGTTGAATTTGATGCTAGTTTTTTCTCACAATCCAGAGATTCAATCTCTTAGGATAGAGGGAATGGCAAAATGGGGTATTAAAAGCAGTCACCTTAAGATTATCAGGAAGGAGTGTGGGTGTGCCCAGATCTGCTAAGCATTTGCTCATCGGTTCAACGGAAGCTTACAGCGGTAAGTCAGCAGCTATTTTAGGACTTGCCTTTCAACTCCAGGAAATGGGCATTGATATTGCTTATGGTAAGCCTTTGGGTTCCGCTCCCAGTGGAACTCAAACCAATTTGGATGAGGATGTCAAATTCATTGCCCAGACCTTAAAGCTCCCTCCAGAACGGATTCGTCCCACCCTCTTTTGCTTGGATGAGGCGACCGTGGAAAAGCAGCTGGAGAGAGAAAACCAGATTGACTACCGCCAAGTCCTTGATTACTATCATCCCAGTCAGGGAGGCAATTTGGTTTTGCTAGAAGGGCCAGGAACGCTTGAAGAGGGCGCTCTCTTCAAGCTTTCACTGCCCCAACTTGCCGATGTGATTGATGCTTCAGTGGTTTTGACGGCTCGTTATCACTCGTTACTGGTGGTCGATGGATTATTGGCGGCGAAACAG
>JAKSDM010001576.1 GCA_022360135.1 Pseudanabaenales cyanobacterium
AGACAGTTCCTAATAGGAATAGGTGAAAAGTTCAGAATAAGATATCTGAAACACCCATAAGTTCGTCAGCTTTTTGCTAATTCAGTACGTTTGATCTTCCTCAAATGAAGGGCGAATATGCTTCAAAGTCTTGATGAGTAAAGGTTTCACCCAAATATAAAGCTCATCGGCGGTTCACCTTTAGAGGGTTGGTTCACAAAATCCCTGCCTTTGGGGACATCGCCTCATCCCCCTATCCCCACAATGGAGGAGAGAATCTCATGCTGATGCTGTAAGGTGTCATGGGCTTGAATATGATCGAGCCTTCAACAGTTGAGGGTTTCCAGGGGGCAAAACGAATCGGTAGTTGTTCGGCAGCGTAGAATCAGGTTTATTAACCTTGACTCGCTTACTGCGCCTACCGTTTTATGGAATATCAATATTACGAATTTCAGGCGATCGATCGCCCCCTCACCAAAGCCGATCAGGACTATGTTCAGAGTTTATCGAGTCGGGTAAGACCCACTGCCACGAGAGCGGTTTTTACCTACAGTTATGCAGATTTTCGTGGGGGTCCATTATCCGTCCTGGAGAAATGCTTTGACGCCATGCTTTACATGGCGAACTGGGGTAGTTACCAACTGGCGTTTCGTTTCCCCAAATCAGCGGTGAATATCCCTGCACTGGAGTCTTATTGCGTTGAGCATATTATTGAGGTTTCGACAACGGCAAAATATGTAATTCTCAATATTGAAATTTACGAAGAGGAAGGCGGCGGCTGGATTGAGGAGAATAATACTTGGCTCAGTGCATTACTGCCGTTACGACAGGCCATCCTTCAAGGAGACTATCGGGTTTTATATCTAGCTTGGCTGCAGGCAGCAGCGGTATCTGCTTATTTGGAGGATGACGCGCAAGAGCCTCCGGTTCCATCCAACCTACAAAAATTCAACGCTCCACTCCAGTCATTTGTTGACTGGTTGGAAATAGATCCGGATTTAATTGCAGTAGCGGCACAGGTCAGCCAAACACAAAAGGAATTCAAAGAACCTTTCCAAGACTGGGTTAATGCGCTCTCGGACAAAGAGAAAACAAAACTACTCCTGGAAATTGTGACAGGGGACTCGGCGATCGCCAGCCAACTCCAGGCACGTTTACGTAAG
>JAKSDM010001454.1 GCA_022360135.1 Pseudanabaenales cyanobacterium
ACATCGGAACAGAACGAGGTCGAGCAGGTGAAGGATTCTATAACTCTCCGTTGGCAAAAATGGTTCGATGAAGTAGACAAATTGCCTTTAAAGGAAAATCCAAAAGAGGAAGATTTTCAACAACACTTGGTTGAAAAGTATCGCAAGCAGGGTCTGGATCTATGATTCTGTGTGATACGGGTATATTGATTTGTTTGGTTGATCGCACCCAACCTCGACATCATGATTATCGTCAGTTAGTGATTCAACTACAAGAATCTTTGACCACTAATTGGGCTTGCTTGACGGAGGTGATGTATTTGGCGCTCAGGCAAGGCGGCTGGGCAATGCAAAAGCAGGTGGCTCAATATCTGCTAGATGATTTACTGACAATTTATGATATACGAAGTAGTGACTACGGACGCCTGTTTGAGCTGATGGAGCAATATCGAGATCGCCCAATGGATTTAGCAGACGCCACCTTAGTTTTGACTGCTGAAAAGACGAGAGAAAACCGAATTTTGACCCTTGATTCAGATTTTCTATTTTACCGAATTGTTGATCAGAAAAATTTCAATATTATTCAGATTTAAATGGTACGTGAGAAGTGTGTTGCGGAGATTTTAGACCTGAATTGGGAGTTATAGCAGCCGCCATAGGAGCTAAAGCATGATTATTTGAGGGCGTTGGTAAATACACAGCGGCCCATGGATAAGTCAAACAGGTGGAGGCCATATTTCTGGGAGAGTTCTTCAAACACGCAAACTCCCCTGACGCTGTTGCCGTTGGGGTCAATCGGGGGAGAGAAGGCGGCGATCCCGGCTTTACCAGGAACCACAGCGATCATACCGCCTGAGACGCCGCTCTTGGCGGGAACGCCTACCCGATAGGCCCACTCTCCGGCTCGGTTATACATGCCGCAGGTGTACCACTTTGGAAATAGATTGGATGGTGAACTTTTGTTGTACGTCGCCCACTTCAAAGATCTATCCATCGGTCGTAGCCACACTGACGCCAAACCAGTTGGGTCAGCCTTGGCCAGTTCTGGAATATAGCTGGCGACGCGACCTTTATCCAAAGTGCGATAGCGGCTGTGGAGATCGTCGCTGTGGAGATCGTCGAGGAAGGTTTGGAGGGGGGACATGGGTAATTTTAGATTTTGGCTTTTGGTGGGGATTAGTTGAGGGTGACTTGTCGATGATATTACCTGCGGCGACACTCAACTAAAACCTAACAAGTCCCTGGTGGGAACTGCTTCGCGCCCTCACAGCTTGAGCATTATGTTGCAGAATTATGCGTGGGGAAGTTGCTGAACAATACTCGTTGATGTCCTGGGTTTAGCTAGCGTAAGATTTTGGACAGCCCAGTTTTTCGAATGTGTATTGGTGTTCAGCGTCAAACCAAAGTGCAATGTTACCTGTTTTGGTCCGTCAAGCTACCCTGGAAGACCTACCAACGGTTTCCGACATTCTGTATGAAGCCGATTCATGGCTTGAACAGCAAAATATGGGACTATGGGGAGAGGATGAGATATCTCCACAGGTTGTACGCCTTGATATTCAATCAGGTTTGTTCTACATTGCCTTCTGTGAAGATTCTGCGGCTGGTGTCGTTAAGTTTCAGGTAGAAGACTTCCTATTTTGGTCAGACATACCGCATCAGGATTCAGCTTTTATTCATCGCCTAGCAGTACGACGGAGCTTCGCAGGCGGCAGAATTTCAACGGCATTGATGAGGTGGGCTGTTGCGCATAGCCGCAAACTGGGCAAACGCTACTTACGGTTAGATTGTGCAGCAGATCGTCCCCGTTTACGCTTGGTATATGAGAGATTTGGCTTTCGCCGCCATAGTGACAAACAAGTTGGACCTTACTTCGTTGCACGGTATGAGTATGAGGTTTAAGCGGGGAATTTTAGTCACAACCCTTCTAATAAAAAGAAGTCTAGGCATCTTAACAACTTTTGATGCAAGGATGACACAGATAAATCCATAGAAAACAAGTGTTATCCAGCGGATCTGACCAATCAGTCCAGGCATAGAGGTATTATCAACAGGTCTGACAATGAAGGGATTTTCCTGGCTGCAATGAGCGATTTTCCTTCAGAAACACTGCGTGAACGCGCCGAGTTCCTCATCTACAAACTGTGGCAAATGAGCGATGCCCCAATTTCCTCATTAGCAACTGAATCAATGCCACATGGGGATGTAGCTTAGCCTGGTCCAAAGCAGTCGCCTGTCGAGCAAAAGAGGGTGGGTTCAAATTCCACCATTCCCCCATAGCTCAATGGTGGAGCGGGAGGCTGTTAACCGTAATGATTGTTCCTTTGCAAAGTCGCCCTACAATGAAAGCATATTATTCCTCATACTCGCTTTAGTCTTGATAGAACTCGCTTTAGTATAGAAATGGATGACTTTAATAAGAGGCTTGGGTAATTACAATGAGCCGGACGGTAATCAAATTTTCCTCTGAAGACTGTGGCATCTGTCACAAGATGTCCTTTTATGATCAGAAAGTAGCTGTAGAACTTGGATTAGACTTTGCTGATGTCAAAATGCAGGACACGGCTACTTACCGTAAGTACCGCAAGATTCTCCTGACCCAGTATCCCGATAAAGCAGAAATGGGTTGGCCCACCTACCTGATTTGCGACGAACCTGAAGGCGATTTTAAGATTCTGGGGGAAGTCAAGGGCGGTCATCCCAAGGGAGAATTTCGCAGTCGTTTGCAGGCCGTTTTAGATGCTGTGAGCTGACATGTTGGACCAATTTTCTACCGATCGCAGAGGATTGTCTCAGCCCACGGTCGAAGTCTTCGAACTTCAGCAAATAGCCCAAGATTTTCATCGAGAAGTTCAATATCGGCAGGAATTTGAGCAATATTGCCAGTGGTATTACCAAACTGCTGAACGTCATCGCCAGGAGCTAGAAGCGATGCGAGGAGATATCAATCTGTTTAACTGGTTTAGCAAACAGGCTTGATGTTTAGGGCGCTAAAGCTAAATCACATCCCTCTACCCATCTCCCGTCTTCTACTGGGACTTTACGGATCCCCTAATCCCTTCCCGGCTCCAGATACCCTGCCGCTATGCAATCTTCTATCACTTGCAAAACAAAGGGCCACAAAGCTGGGGCTCCAGTTTTTATCGGCTGCATCCGCTGCATCACCTGAGATCGATTAATCCCATGAATTTTCCAGGTTCCGCCTTGGGTTTGCTGATTGTGCAGTAGAGGTTGGAGGCGATCGAGCGCCCCTGCGAATTTGGCGGTTGGGGTTACTTGCGCTTCAAACTCTTCCCAAAGCGCTCTCAGTTCAGTTCCCTGGTCCTTGGGTAAAAGTCCAAAGATGCGATCGGCCGCTTTAACCTCCCTCAAAGCTTTGTCTTGATTAGCCGCAATGTCATAGCAAAAGGTATCGCCAGCATCAATTTCAACCAAATCGTGAAGCAGCGCCAATTTAATTGCCTTAGACAAGTCAACCCCCTCTGGGGCGTAGTCTGCCAGGGCGATCGCCATCAGTGCTAAGTGCCAGGAATGTTCGGCGCTATTCTCCTGACGGGAGCCATCCATGAGCAACGACTGCCGCAGAACTTGTTTGAGTTGATCTATTTCCTGGATGAATTGGATTTGCTGGCTGAGTCTGATGTCGTTTGGAGCGGATGGGTGAGGCTTGAGGGGAATAGGCTCTGAGCTATTGAACACCCCTGGGCTGGGCTGGGAGGAAGGTTCCTGGGCTTTAACCATACTGATTTTTTAAGTAGAGTCCTGAAAATAGACTTTGGCAGTGACCTGTATCTAACTTGATTAATGTTATCCTGTAAGTGACTCGGATCTATGCGATCATAACGCTCAAACCTTGTCAGGACCGGAAGGTAGCAGCAATACGGGATGCTTATGGTAGGCGTAGTCTCCGGGTCACTTTTATGGGATGACGGTTTTACGCACTGGAGACGACGGTTATTCCAGATAGTCGTTCAGATAGATTTGCCCCTATCCTAGAGATAGTTTTTCTCAGGCAAAGATAGAAACCTCATTAGTTATGGCTGGTTTTGGAGATATTGTTCAAAAGGCTTTTTATTTAGGCGTTGGCATTGCATCCTATGCTGGCGAAAAGGCGGGGAGTACTCTAGTCGAACTTCGGGGACAGGCCCAGAAGCTGGTAGACGAACTGGTGGCGCGAGGTGAAATCACCGCTGAAGAAGCGCAGAAGCTGGTGAATGACATGGTTGAACGGGCCCAAAAAGCTCCGGGGGAGTCCAATACGAAGTCTAGACCTACCGAGCCTCGCCGAATTGAGATTCTGTCGGATGATGATCAGCCCACTAACTCTGAAGCTCAACAAGCAGAGGAAATGCGGCGTCAGGTGGACGCCCTCCGAGAAGAACTTGAAAACCTAAAGCAGAAGAAGCAATAGCTGATCCTACGAGCCTTATAGTTTTCTTATTCCTCCCCTCTCCGGGTTGATTCCTTTACCCCGATGCCTCTCTCATTCGAATTTGTAAGACAATCTCATACGATATGGACGATTGGCCCGAACCGTTTTCTCAGGTATTTGAAGCGATCGCAAATGAAGCTGAGCAGCTTTTTCAAGGGGTCGCCAAAGAAGCGATAGAGGCGGTTGAGCAATTAGTTCAAATTTCTGAGTCTATTTCTGATCAGGTTGAACACACAATCACTCCTGAGCTTGAGCGACTGGCTGACCAGGTCAATCAAGCTATGAAACCCCTAGATGAAGTAATTACCCCTACCCTTGAGGCGGTTGTTGACCAGGTCAATGACTTGGTTGAGCCCTTATTTGAGATCTGGCTTCTGGATTTAGATCAGGAGTCTACCCTACTCGACACATCGATCAATCAGATGGATGATCCTCTGTCACCGGAACATCCTACTTGTGCAGGCTGCCGCAATTATCACGGCCAGGTCTACGGCGGCAATCTTCTCGTCTGTGCAATTCACCCTTACGGACCAGACATGGCCGAGTGCCCCGATTGGGAATCGGTGTGGCGACAAGATGAGAATCAACCGCTTAGCCGACCCCAGCTTGGGGCTGCAGTACGCCGGAGAGTATTAACGGGTGAGTGAGTGGAGTCTGGTGGGCGTCCTCACAGCGACAGACTATTGGCAGGAATTACGATCACCTCCAGGTGGTGCATAATTGCTATCACACTCATCCAAATGTGCATTCCTGCCAATCACACACAGGCCAGTAGCCAATGGTGCGATAGATACGGTTGGAAGTGGGATTAGATAGATCTGTAAAGAGAAAGCAATAGCGACATCCCTGATCTAACAACACTTGACTAATGGCGGCGACACAAGCCGTGGCGTACCCCTTTTGACGATATTCAGGGGGCGTATAGACGGGGCCAATACGCCCGCCATTGGGGGTGGACCAACGACCTGACGCCATGGATACAGGGACGCACGCCATCCTCCCACAGGTATACCCCACCGCGACGGAGTTGGAGGTCAAACACACGCTCGGTATCCTCCTGTGGTTCACCAAAGGCTTCGAGATCAAAAGCTTGAAACCATTGGAGCAATAAAGTGCGATCGCTCGTCGTCGCCAGTCGCAAGCTCCCTTGAGCTTTGGCCACAGGCTGCACCGTGTTCAACTGGTGGATGCGCAGATTTGTCTTGATGCGGTGGGATTTTCCAGTCAAGGCATTCCACGTCGCTGCAAAGGCATGGGTTTCCTGCACCGCTCCCATAACGCCCGGTAGATCAACCTGAAGGGCGTCAAGATCCTGGGCGATTAGCTGCAATGCTGACAAATCCACAGTTTTCGATAGCACTAAACCCCGAGGCGGCGTTCTAATTGCCACTGCGAGCGTTTTATCCGCCGCCTGAACCAAGGCCAGATAGGGGAGAGCTTCATACCGCTCTGGATACTCTCTAAGAGTATAGAGAATGCCCAACGGTAGATTGTGTTCCGCCTCGGAGCGCACCAAATAGTCTTCGAATCGCTGATAAAATTGAGTCGCTGATTGGAACTATTGGAGTTTCATCTCGCACCTTGCTGTAGAACAGGGCATTGAATATTAGAAAACTCTACGGTCTAAGTAGTAGCGTTGGTGTAACTGTCGCAGCGACTCAATTGCATCATGATGATGGCGAAGAGACGGGGGATGGGATTGCTCGTTTAGTTTCCTTGTCGGCTGTTTTTTTGAGGGCGGCGACTCGTCTTGACTGACATACAAACCACGGAGCAGCAACAGATTGAACAACATAGAAAACACTCCTGATAACTTAAAATAGAAGGTCCACCAGGCAGACGCCGCCCCTGTTACAACTGCG
>JAKSDM010001512.1 GCA_022360135.1 Pseudanabaenales cyanobacterium
CGAGAACAATTTTTCAATTAAATCATCAATTACTGCCGCCTTATAGATACGGTTTAGTAGAGATTTGACTCTAGATGAAAAAAGTTCGTATTGCTTGTTCAAGATGATCATAATTGGCTAACTCAAGCTTTTTCCTAGAAAGCCTAAATTGGATGAATATTTAGGCTTTTTGACAGCAAGATATGATCCCCATAAAATAGAGCAAGGAATCTATCTAAATTAATTAGATAATGCGGTTAAGATAGAGGATTTATCAAGTTAATAGAGTTCATTAAGTCAAATAGTAGTCTGATCGAATTGCCCCTGTTTCCTTCTATAAAAATAGTCACCCCTATTCAAAAAACCATAAGAACTGGAGGGTCAGCGGAACTTAAATGACTATTCTAATTAATACCAGTTAAACGAAATAATTATCTTATCTAAGCACCGATAATCTGGAATTTACCAATACTTAATGAAAATAGAGTAAAATACAAATTCTGTCCTAAAAGTATCAACAGAAACATTTTAGACAGACAATGCTGGCGAAATCTCTAACGCCTCTCCATAACTATCGGACCAGTCAAAAAGACTTGACAGCTAAAATGATGCGTTAGGAAAATGCGGGAATGCTTTAGTATTCAGGGCAGTTACTGAAAAATCTAATGCACTGTTTTAGCTGGGCCAGACCAATCGTAGACGTTAGATTGAGCGATCTTCCCCGACTTACCGCCTGGCCCCATAATGCCTACCGAAATGCCAATGTTTAAGGTGAAAATTAGAAGCTTAGCAGCTTATCAATAGTTGAAGACAGATGCAGCAATGATCATCTGTCGCTGATCAACCATCAACCACCCTTCATCGCGGAAGTCCTTCAGCAGTCGAGTTACCGTCACTCGAGTCGTCCCGATCGCAGCTGCTAATTGATGATGAGTTAACCGCAGCATGATATGGACCCCATCCGGCTCAACCTGTCCAAACTCTTTGGCAATCAAGATCAGCAAGTGACGTAAGCGATCAGCGACCAACCGTTTACCCGCTAAGGACAACCAGGCTTCTACCTGTTGCAATCGTAGGGTCAAGTGGCGGAAGAGTCCCGCCATTAATACGGGCGAAGACTCCACCTCCAACATGGACAGTGATAATAAATCAACATCTGTCAGAGCGTTAGCCCAATAGGGCTCTACCATCGTCAAAGGGATCCCCATGGGCATGGAAGGACCGATCATGCCTAATAGAGTCTCGCTGCCATCTGGCTGGATCGTATAGAGTTGAACAGCGCCTCGACAAACGACCCACAACTCATCAGAGCGAAGTGGAATGGATTGACCAGCCCTATAGGGAATGAGCGTTCGCTCCCGATAAAGTTGCTCTAATAGCTCTCTAAACTCTCCCCGAGGATGAGTATGTTCGGCTAGCGTTGACAGATTTACAGACACAAGTGCGATCCAGAGAAACCACAGGAATTGAAGCTAACTGTAGAATAGTCCTTTATTGTAAACTTGGAATCATCAATTAGCTAGCATATCTCTGCCTAATCCAATCAAGATATCTGTGAGTTCAATTCCAGAAAACGCTAGAGATTGCATCTAAGTTTGAGGCCCAAATAATTGGACTGATTCTACAGAGCTGTAGCCATCATTACGGCTTTTTGCTAAGAGCAGTTAATCAAAAGATTAAGATGTGGCCAAGCTCCAGTTAATTTGAACGGATCAAGTCTCTGACATCGACCACGTGGCCCATCACCGCTGCAGAAACCACCATTGCTGGACTCATTAGCAGCGTTCGACCAGAGGCGGACCCTTGCCGACCTTTAAAGTTACGATTGGAAGAAGAGGCGCTGATTTGACGGCCCTGCAGCTTATCAGGATTCATCGCCAAACACATCGAACATCCCGGCTGCCGCCATTCAAAGCCAGCCGCTAAGAAAATTTTGTCGAGCCCCTCTTTTTCCGCCTGATGTTTTACCCGCTCAGAACCAGGCACCACAAAGGCTTTAACGCTCTTCGCCACATGATGGCCTTGGGCTAACTTGGCGGCTTCCCGCAAATCGCTGATGCGTCCATTGGTACAGCTACCGATGAAGCAAACATCGACTTTGGCGCCTTTAATCGGTTCACCTGGCGCTAAATCCATATAGCGATAGGCTTCTTCAGCAATTGAACGTTCATCCACGGGTAGCGAGTCTAGTGTCGGTATCTTCTCATCTACGCCAATGCCCTGACCTGGCGTAATTCCCCAAGTCACAGTGGGGGAAATGTCGTCAGCGTCAAACACCACCACATCGTCGTACTCAGCCTTCTGATCACTGCGGAGGCTGTTCCACCAGATTACAGCCTGTTCCCAGTCAGCGCCTTTAGGGGCGAAGTCCCTTCCCTTTAAATAGGTGTAGGTCACCTGATCTGGGTTGACGTAGCCGCATCGAGCGCCCCCTTCGATGGACATGTTGCAAAGGGTCATCCGCTCTTCCATCGACATTTGCTCAATGGTGGAGCCAGCGTACTCGTAGGCGTAACCAACACCTCCTTTGACGCCTAACTTGCGGATAATGTGAAGAATCACATCCTTAGCATAGACACCCGGGCGTAGGTCCCCATTCACTTCGATCCTACGCACCTTAAGCTTAGATAGAGCCAGGGTTTGAGACGCTAACACATCCCGCACCTGACTGGTGCCAATGCCGAATGCGATCGCCCCAAAGGCGCCATGGGTAGAGGTATGACTGTCGCCACAAGCGATGGTCATACCCGGCTGAGTCAGTCCCTGTTCAGGCGCGATCACATGCACAATCCCTTGATTGCCTGATCCCACATTGTAAAAAGGGATGCCTTGCTGCTGGCTATTGTGCTCCAACGTCGCCATCATCTCCTCTGCTAAAGAATCGGCAAAGGGGCGGCTTTGGTTTTCAGTCGGCACGATATGATCCACCGTCGCCACGGTGCGTTCTGGAAACATTACCGTCAGCCCTCGCTCCCGTAACATGGCGAATGCCTGAGGGCTTGTCACCTCATGAATCAGATGTAGTCCAACGAACAATTGGGTTTGACCTGAAGAGAGAACGCCTACGGTGTGCAGACGCCAAACTTTATCGAACAGCGTGCCTTTGCTCATAGTGGATTGCTAGAGGACTGAAATAGTACATATGCAATGTATTATCTTATCCCAAAGCCCCAGCTATTGTGAGATCCCCTGTCTACTGCCCACCCTCTATCGCCCACCTAAACATAGGCAAATTTAACCCTCAACAGCTAAAGCCTGTCTGGGCTATTTTAGGCTGGCTGCAAGGGGTTGGGAGGACTGATCGCCCCTGCCATCCTCTAAGACAGACTGGGCATGGAGACGATACCATTCAATCGTTTTCTTTAAACCCTCTTTGAACGGGGTTTGGGCGACAAAACCAAACGCCTGTTTGGCCCGTTCAGTGTCTAAGCAACGCCGAGGCTGACCATTCGGCTGTTCAGTTTGCCAAATAATCTCACCTTCAAATTCCATCAATTGGCAAATTAAACCGACTAAATCTCGAATGGAAATTTCGTAGCCGGCGCCAAGGTTAACCGGATCTGCTCCGCTGTAATACTGTGTACCCATGACAATGCCGTTAGCTGCATCTTCTGAGTAGAGAAATTCGCGGGTTGGGCTACCATCTCCCCAAACTAGAAGTTGCTTGTCGCCAAGCTGCTGCGCCTCATACACCTTACGGATGAGGGCGGGAATCACATGAGAGCTACGGGGGTTAAAATTATCCTCCGGGCCATACAGGTTGACGGGAAGTAGATAAATGCCATTGAATCCATACTGCTGTCGATACGCCTGAAGTTGGACTAACAGCGCCTTCTTGGCGATACCGTAAGGCGCATTTGTTTCTTCTGGATAACCGTTCCAGAGCTCATCTTCTTTAAACGGAACCGGAGTAAATTTTGGATAGGCGCAAATGGTGCCTACGCAAGTGAATTTTTCCACCCCTGCTTGATAAGCGGCCTGAATTAGCTGAGCGCCCATGATCAAATTGTCGTAGAACAACTCGGCGGGCTTTTCGCGATTCAACCCAATTCCGCCGACGTGGGCGGCCAAGTGGATGACAATATCCTGATGGTCAACCGCTTTCTGGCAATTCTTCCAAACTCGTAGGTCGCAGTCCCGCGATCGCACCACTTTAATCTTTTCTAGAACCGCACCCGTCTTAATCAATTGGGCAATGACTTGACGGCCAAGAAAACCAGCCCCACCCGTGACCAATATGCGTTTATCTTTGAAATCCATCGGCGCCATCTCTCTAATCATCGTCTGTCTTAGCTGCGGGCGAAAATTAATGGGTTAACCCTTGGCTTGATTACGGCAGAACACCAAACCCTCGGGTCCATCCTTGCCGCCTCAGAAGTTGCTTCAGGGCCAGCCAAATAAACGGAGGAATGGTTTTGCGATAACGGCCCCAAAGTCGCCGGGGTTCTTGAATAAGCCGATACAACCACTCAAAACCTGATCTTCGCACAATCAGAGGGGCGCGTCTTTGAATCCCAGCATAGACCGGGAAAGCCCCACCCAAACCAATCATCACAGCCTGAATCTTGTCCTTGTGCTGAGCCATCCAGCGCTCTTGCTTAGGACACCCCAGACAGACCATTACCAAGCCAGCCCCGCTCTGATTCACCTTTTTAATCAAAGCCTCATCTTCTGATGGCGTCAGCGGTCGAAAAGGCAAGGGCTCCATACCGGCAATTTGGAGCTTGGGGAAATCATGCGCTAGCCTGACCCGCATCCGATGGAGAGTTTCTGATGTAGACCCTACAAAGAAAATTTGGCTATCTCGATAGGCGGCGCCTTGGCACAGCGCCAACAAAATATCCAATCCAGCAACCCGGTCTTGGGCGCGCGCGCCTAAAAGTTTCATCATCCACACTAACGGCATGCCGTCTGGGGTTACCAGGTCAGCGCTTTTGAGCACCGAACCGAGATCCGAATGCCAGTAAGCCTCCACTAGCATATGGACATTGGCCACACAAACAACTTTGCTTAGGTTCTGTTTAGCCCATCGCAGCATTAACTCAATCTGCTCATGAAAAGATAAAGCAGTCAGTGGGGAGTCAATCACATTAATTTTGGGCAAACTTTCGGTCTGTTCATTAACGGGCGAAGCAGTCGCCTTAGAGTCAGTCGCATACGGTTTAGGTAGACTCATTTGTAAAGCTCCAACCATCTCAAAGACTTACCCCTTTAGTCCATCCAAAGTAAGCTTTCAAACGCTTAACTAATATTTAAGTCGAATCCAAACCTGAGAAGCCACCTTAAAGACAGACGCCTATTGGTATCCACAGTTGAAAATAGATATTTTCTAGAATGAATGCCAAGGTTTGGATAGAAAAGCTCAGACTTTGGCAGACTGTCAACCTCTAACCAGTTATCAACTCTCATCAGTGATAAAGACTTCACCTTTTATGTCGGTAAAGATTACAAACTTTTCAAAGTCAATATAGGAGGTGACTGTGTAAATTAGTTATTATGGATAATCAAACCCTGAGACCATCGCCAGATGTTTGAGACATTGAGCAAAGGAGTATAAACATCTGGTTAAGTTTTACAAGAACCATTCAGCCAGTAAAGTTCATCAAGAGACTAACACACCCCTTGAGAGAGATAACTCACACCTAACGTTGGAATCAGAATGAAGTCCCTTGAACAAGCAACCATGTTCGCAACGCCAACACTATGAATCCAAAATATATTCGAATTATAGCCTCTGCATAGGAACCGAGCCTGGGGTACTTCAATCTTCATTGAAGAAAGCAAACACCTTTAAATTTTCTTATAAGGGGCACCTCGAAAAATTCAAACTCCACTCATCCGGTCAGTCTTTGAGGCAATTTTTTTGAAAACTGGAACAATAGTAGCGTCAAGGATTTGTCCCCCCTTCGCTTGATATCCATGACCTTGTAGGTAAGCCTCAAACTGCTCAAAGACCGCCTCAACCACTCCAGCCTCCGTTAACTGCTGACGGAACAACCATACAGTGGTTGCATCCGGGACTGAGTCGGCCAACCTCAGACCTAAAAACTGCATGAAGGAGAGACGATCATTGACCTGATACTCCAACTCTTCATCGCTGATATTGTGAAGCTTTTGCAGGATCAGCAGCTTGAACATCAGGACCCCATC
>JAKSDM010001230.1 GCA_022360135.1 Pseudanabaenales cyanobacterium
ACAAGAAACCTAAGAATGGAGAATTGACAGCGATTCAAAAAGAAGAAAACCGTGTCATTTCAAGTTCACGAATTTTCATTGAACATCTGATTAGACGGATAAGAATCTTTCCCATTTCACGGATAAGATTTCCACTCAAATCAGAATGCTACTGCGAAGTAATACTAACTGCCTGTGGTCTGGTTCGCTTAAACTTTGGCACACTTGGATATTCTAGTATTTAAGCTGTAGAAAAAATGGAAAGTCATGGAATTAGGAAGGTCTACAAATTGTTTCTAAATCAACAAAATAGGTTCAAACCCCCATTCCTTCGTTGAATGCAGAGGACGTGCTGATTCCCTGAAATCAAGACTGTGTAAGGACTCCAAATTTCCGGACGGGTCTACTGTGGACCCTACAGCGAGACTACTTCACCCAGCGTGGCATAAACGCCTGGTCCCAGGGCGAAGTGCCCCACTACATCACCAGCAACCCCACCATTGTGACCGCCTACGCTGCAATCGTCTTCGCCCACTGGCAAGATCAAACCCAGCACATCACTAGCACTCAACCCTTTTATCTATGTGAATTCGGTGCAGGTTCCGGGCGCTTTGCTTTTCAGTTTCTTACCCCCCTCACCCAGCTCTGCCAACAATACCAAGTTCCCCTCATCCACTTCCGCTATATTCTCACCGACTTTGCCCAGGCCAACCTCGACGCCTGGGAGCGTCATCCCCAATTCCAACCCTTTTTCCAGCAGGGCATCCTCGATATCGCCCGCTTTGATATCAACCACGACTTGAAGGGGTAGGGGGGATTGCCGGGTTTTCAGTGATGGCGCTGTACTTTATGCCTGCGGTCTAGGCGCTAATTTATCGCTGCAGGCGGAAGCGACTGCCGACGATTTCGGTCGGACCTCAGTCAGATTTACACCCTGGCCAGGGCGCCAGTGGACCAGCCAGTTCTAGAACCCCAGTAACCGACTCAACTGATTGAGCAGTCTCAATATCCGACAACCCAGAACCTAGGATTCGGTACTTTAAGGTAAATTTGTGACGCCCATGAGATAGCGATCGCACTCTCTCGCCGCCCCACGACCTTCGTTGAAGGCCCAGACCACCAGGCTCTGTCCGCGCCGACAGTCGCCAGCGGCAAAGACGCCGGGGATGCTAGTCGTGTATTTGCCATAGTCGGCTTTCACATTACTGCGGGCGTCACGTTCCAGGCCGAGGGTGTCGAGCAGGGGTTGTTCGGGACCCAGGAAGCCCATCGCCAGCAACACCAGTTGGGCCGGGACCACTTTTTCAGTTCCAGGAACGTGCTGGGGGATAAATTTACCCTGATCATTGCGCTCCCACTGCACTTGCACCGTATGAACCGCCTTGACATGGCCCGTCTCATCGCCTTCAAACTTGGTTGCGGTGTTGATATAAACCCGGGGGTCCTCGCCAAACTTGGCGGCGGCTTCCTCCTGGCCATAGTCCAGGCGATAAATCTTGGGCCATTCGGGCCAGGGATTATTGGCGGCTCGGATATCGGGCGGCTTGGGCATAATTTCGAGCTGCGTCATGCTGTTACAGCCATGACGCAGTGAGGTGCCAACACAGTCGGTGCCGGTATCGCCACCGCCAATGATCACCACATCTTTTCCGGCGGCGGAGATGTAATGGCCATTACGGTTGTGGTCTAGAATGGTCTTGGTGTTCTCGGTGAGGAACTCCATCGCAAAGTGAATTCCCTTCAGGTCTCGCCCTGCAATCGACAAATCGCGAGGACGGGTAGCGCCGGTACAGAGCACCACCGCATCGAAGTCTTTAAGTAGCGTTTCGCTGGGCAGATCTTTGCCAATCTCGGTATTGCAGACAAATGTCACCCCCTCCGCCTCTAGCACGTTGAGGCGGCGCATAACGACTGCTTCTTTATCCAATTTCATGTTGGGGATACCATACATGAGTAGTCCGCCAGGACGGTCAGCCCGTTCGTACACGGTGACCCAATGACCCGCCGTGTTGAGCTGCGCCGCCGCCGCCAATCCGGCAGGCCCCGAGCCCACAATGGCGACCTGTTTGCCGGTGCGCTGGGTCGGCGGATTCGGTGTAATCCAGCCTTCTTCCCAACCCTTTTCGGCAATGGAGTACTCAATATTCTTAATCGTAACCGGCGGACTAGTGATGCCGAGCACACAAGAGCCTTCGCAGGGGGCTGGACAAACCCGCCCAGTAAACTCAGGAAAGTTGTTGGTTTTATGCAATCGATCCAGCGCATCTCGCCAGAGACCGCGATAGATCAGATCATTCCACTCAGGGATCAGGTTATTAATCGGACAGCCGCTGGCCATCCCACTGATCACCTCGCCCGTATGACAGAACGGCGTGCCGCAGTCCATACAGCGAGCCCCTTGGTTTCGCAGTCGTTCCTCCGGCATAGGCAGATGGAACTCATCCCAATTACGGATGCGATCGAGGGGAGATACCTCAGAGGGGGCTTCGCGAAGATATTCAATAAAACCGGTTGGCTTTCCCATAACTTAGACGATTTTGGATTTTGGATTTTGGATTTTGGATTTTGGCGTGCACTGTATGGCTAACTGCCGCCGATACGGGAAACGTCTCGGGCATTTTCTTCGAAGGCGGCGGAGAGGGCGTCGTCGCCGCTAAGGCCATCGGAAATGGCTTTTTGGATGTGTTGTAGCACTCGCTTATAGTCACGCGGCATGACTTTAACAAACTTGATCGCCATTACTTCCCAGTTTGCCAGAACCTTAGCCGCCTTTTGGCTCTGGGTATAGTCGGCGTGGGTCTGAATCATTTCGTGGAGTTCACGAATCTCTTCTGGATCTTCCAGGGTTTCCAGATCCACCATTTGGGTGTTGCAGCGACTGGCGAAGTCGCCCGTTTCGTCTAGGATGTAAGCAATACCGCCGCTCATGCCAGCTGCGAAGTTACGTCCGGTGCGGCCCAGCACCACCACTTTACCGCCGGTCATGTATTCGCAGCCGTGGTCGCCAACCGCTTCCACCACCGCTCTAACACCGGAGTTGCGAACGCAAAACCGCTCTCCCGCCACCCCTCTGATATAAGCTTCACCGCTGGTGGCTCCATAAAAGGCGACGTTACCGGCGATGATGTTCTCCTCGGCGACGAAGGTAGAGTCTTTGGGAGGATAGAGGATTATCTTGCCGCCGCTCAACCCTTTGGCCAGATAATCGTTGGCGTCGCCTTCCAGTTCCAGGGTGACGCCTTTGGGAATAAAGGCGCCAAAACTCTGCCCAGCACTACCCTGAAAATGGAGATGGACAGTCTCCTCGGGGAGGCCGTCCCAATGTCGCTTGGTGATTTCATTCCCCAAAATCGTACCGACCACGCGATTAATGTTTTTGATCGGCAGGGTGGCGGTCACTTTCTCGCCTTTCTCAATCGCTGGCTTACACAGGTCGAGCAGCACCGTCATGTCGAGGGATTTATCAAGGCCGTGGTCCTGTGGGATCTGACAGTAGCGGCCAATCTCTGGGCCGACGTCCGGCTGGTGAAGAATCGCCGACAGGTCAATGTCCTTGGCTTTCCAATGATCAACAGCTTGCTTCGCTTCCAGTACGTCGGTCCGACCGATGATCTCATTCATTGTCCGGAATCCCAGCTGAGCCATCAGTTCACGCACTTCCTGGGCCAGAAATTTCATGAAATTGACGGTGTGCTCCGGATCGCCAGAGAAGTGCTTACGCAGCTCCGGATTTTGGGTGGCGACGCCAACGGGACAGGTGTTCTTGTGGCAGACCCGCATCATGATGCAGCCGAGGGTCACCAGGGGAGCGGTAGAAAAGCCAAACTCTTCGGCCCCAAGTAGGGCGGCGATCACAATGTCGCGGCCGGTCTTCATCTGGCCGTCAGTTTCGACCACGATGCGCGATCGCAGGTTGTTCAGCACCAGGGTTTGGTGGGTCTCGGCCAGACCCAGTTCCCAAGGCAGACCGGCATGCTTGATGGAGGTCTGCGGCGACGCCCCAGTACCGCCGTCAAAGCCAGAGATTAACACGACATCAGCATGGGCTTTGGCGACGCCTGCCGCGATTGTGCCAACCCCGACCTCGGACACCAGCTTGACATTGATGCGCGCCTCTCGGTTGGCGTTCTTCAAGTCGTGGATCAGTTCGGCCAGATCTTCGATCGAATAGATGTCGTGGTGTGGCGGCGGTGAGATCAGGCCAACGCCTGGGGTCGAGTGGCGCACTTTGGCGATCCACGGATATACCTTCAGGCCAGGAAGCTGTCCCCCTTCGCCGGGTTTTGCGCCCTGCGCCATCTTGATCTGAAGTTCTTTAGCCTGGGACAAATATAGACTGGTGACGCCGAAGCGGCCAGACGCCACTTGCTTAATGGCGCTGTTTTTCGAGTCGCCCCGTTCATTTGTCCAGGTGTAGCGGTCGGGGTCTTCACCCCCCTCGCCGGTATTGGATTTGCCGCCAATCCGGTTCATGGCGATCGCCAGAGACTCATGGGCCTCTTTCGAGATCGAGCCGTAGCTCATGGCGCCCGTCTTAAAGCGCTGCATAATCGCCTCAATCGGCTCAACCTCTTCCAACGGAACCGGCTCTCGCGGCTTAAAATGCAGCAGGTCGCGCAGTCGGAAGCGTTGCCGACCCTGCTCATTCACTAGGGCGGCATATTGTTTGTAGAGGTCGTAGTCGCCCTCACGCGCCGCCTGTTGCAAGAGATGGATGGCTTGCGGACTGAGCAAATGCGCCTCACCATCTTTGCGCCACTGATATTCACCGCCCACATCCAAAGTGGGGCCGTTGACTTCATACTCCGAGAAGGCGTGTTGATGCCGCAAAATTGCTTCTTGGGCGATCACCGCCAGGTCTGCTCCCTGAATGCGGGAAGCGGTCCAGGTAAAATATTTATCGATCACCGCCTGATTCAGACCGATGGCTTCAAAAATCTGTGCGCCGCGATAGCTTTGAATTGTTGAGACGCCAATCTTCGAGCCGATCTTGATCACCCCTTTGGTCACCGCTTTGATGTAGTTCTGACAGGCCGTGGGATAATCCACGTTGAGCAGTAAGCCCTGGCGGATCATCCCATCAATGGTCTCAAAGGCTAAATAGGGATTGATCGCCCCACAGCCATAGCCGATCAGCACCGCGTAATGATGGACCTCCCGAGGTTCGCCTGATTCCAGCACAATGCCGACTCGCGTCCGCGTACCGGCCCGGATCAGGTGGTGATGCAGACCGGATACCGCCAACAGGGCCGGGATCGGGGCGTGATCTCGGTCTATGCCCCGGTCAGAAAGGATGAGCAGGTTGACGCCAGCGGCGATCGCCTGATCCGCCTGGGCGAAAATCTCCGCTATCGATCCTTCCATGCCTTTCACCCCCGCCTTCGGATTAAACAGAATCGGTAGGGTGATAGAGGCGAAATTTCGCCCGCCATCCTTGGCCACATGCTTCAGCTTCGCCAGCTCAGCATCACTGATAATCGGCGTCTTTAACTTAATCAGATGGCAGCTCTCCGGCTCTGGCTTGAGTAAGTTTCGCTCAGCCCCAATGGTCGTTTCGGCTGAGGTAATGATTGCTTCCCGAATGGAGTCGATGGGTGGGTTCGTCACCTGAGCAAATAACTGCTGGAAATAGTCATACAAAAGCTTTGAGCGATGCGACAGGACAGACAGCGGCGTATCCGTACCCATGGCGCCAACGGCCTCCACCCCATTGCCAGCCATCGGCGTCAGTAGCAGTCGTAGCTCTTCAAAGGTATAGCCAAAAGCCATTTGCCGTTGCAGCAGCGGGGTCGCTTCAGGCAGGCCCCTGCCAGACTCTACAGGCGCCGGCGCTTCCTGCAGCTGGGTCAAATCCACCTGGTATTGATCCAGCCACTGGCGATAGGGATGCTCGGTGGCGATCTGGCGCTTGATCTCCTCGTCTGCAATGATGCGGCCTGCCGCCATGTTCACCAGGAACATCCGGCCTGGCTCCAGGCGGCCTTTGAAAGCCACCTGTTCCGGCGCCACTGGCAGCACTCCGGCTTCTGAGGCCATGATCACCCGATCATCCTTAGTCACGTAGTACCGGGAGGGGCGCAGGCCATTGCGATCTAGCACCGCACCCATAATGGCGCCATCCGTGAATGCGATCGAGGCCGGACCATCCCACGGCTCCATCAGGCAGGAATGGTATTCATAGAACGCCTTTTTCTCAGCACTCATGGACTCATGGCCGGTCCAGGGTTCTGGAATCATCATCATCACCGCATGGGGCAGCGAACGACCCGCCAGGGTCAACAATTCGAGGGTATTGTCGAAAATGGTGGAATCGCTGCCGTTGACGTTGATCAGAGGGTGGGCTCGCTGCAGGTCATCGCCGAATAGATCGGATTCAAACAGTGACTGGCGCGCATGCATCCAGTTGATATTCCCTCGCAGGGTATTGATTTCACCATTGTGAGCGATGTAGCGGTAGGGATGCGATCGCTCCCAGCTAGGGAACGTATTCGTGCTGAAGCGGGAATGCACTAGCGCCAAGGCGCTTTCCAGATCCGGATGGCTTAAATCAGGAAAATACTTCCCTACCTGCGACGGCATCAGCATACCTTTGTACACAATTGTGCGGCAGGAGATGCTAGAGAGATACCAGTATGGGTCCGCCTGCGACGCCCGAATCGCCACGTGGGATCGTTTACGGATAATGTAGAGCTTGCGATCAAAGGCCAAGTCGTCAGTCAGGTCTGGAGCCCGTTGGATAAACACTTGCTCTATAAACGGCTCACTCGCTTTTGCCGTGTCGCCCAAGGACGAATTGTCCGTCGGCACATCGCGCCAGCCTAAAACTGTCTGCCCTTCTTCTGCAACAATCCGCTCAAAAATTTGCCGACCCTGGGCCCGAGTAGCCGCATCTGGCGCGGCAAAGATCATGCCAACGCCATACTGTCCCGCCGCTGGCAATGGGATGTTTTCTGCCGTCGCCGCCTGCTGCATAAATTTGTGGGGAATCTGCATCAAAACGCCAGCCCCATCGCCTGTATTCGGTTCAGAACCGACTGCGCCTCGGTGCTCAAGATTCAGTAGAATCGTCAGGCCCTGCTCCACAATACTGTGCGACTGTTCTCCCTTCATATGCACGATGAACCCCACACCACAGGCATCGCGCTCGAAGTGTGGATCATATAGCCCCTGTTTGGATGGCAGTGTGTTGCTATTCATGGATTGATAACCTGAGAGAATAAAAAGGGAACAGTAGCCAGAGAGAACACAATCGCCAGCTCTAGCAGGCATGAATTGTCTATGAATTGTCTAATGAGAAAACTTTGAGATGTCAAGTCTTAAGGAAATTGTCACATATGCCCCGCTCAATTTTCAGTTTCAAACGCCTGCTCGACGCCAGCAAATAGGTCTCTTCTGGAGACGAACGAACAGTTAGGATAGCTTGACAATAATGTCTAAGTTAATCGGTCCACGGTGCACATACAAGTCTTTTTGCTTGGAATTTGATGCATTTTAGCCCTCAAATCCTGCAGAATTAGGGGGCTTTGACTCTGCCAATCGACTGACCACAAACCCATAACCCTCAGCGATCGCGACCCCGTGAATTCCAAAGTAATGTAAACAACTTGCACGATACCTACATTACTATGAAACTTTGTTGCGGGCCGCTGCCCTTATTCTTATCTGGGACAAAAATGTTTCCTTAGTTACAGGATTGAAAAGTTACAGGATTGAAAATCGTTTGAGACCTTTATTAGGAAGATATATCAACGATGGTTTCTCCTCGAACAGTTTATGACAATCTGCAGCTGCTGGAACAGGTCGACACTAGCCGGAGCGCACTTTACCGGCGGCAAGCTCAGGATGTGTTAGCGGATCCTAACGTTAGCCTCAGCTGGCGTCAGGCGATCGCGGATCGGCTCAACCGGGCCAACCATCTTCTGGCGCTGCTCACGGTGGGCGGCGATGATAGCTATTAAACCCCTGTTGTAAAGATGGGTTGCTGCTTTTCTCGGTTAGGAAGTTGATTAGAATTAGAAGGACTTGCCTAGATAACATCCCTTAGCTTAAGTCATGACGCTGGCAACCGGGCATTCAATTCCCCAAGGCGATCCGCCGCGATCGCCTCGGGAAACCCTGCCGACGATTTATGATCTGCCCGGTGAGTTTCCTCAGGAGCCCGGTTTGCCCGATGTCTTCCATGACCTGCAGCCGCAGCTGTTGAGCCGCACCTTACAGTTGGCGGATTATACTCAGGATAACTACTTCACCGCATCCGATCTGAACCTTTACTATGATGTCCATCATCCCCTGTGGCATAAACGGCCAGACTGGTTTCTAGCCGTCGGCGTCCCGTCCCTCTACGATGGCCATGACCTCAGGCGCAGCTATGTCGTCTGGCAAGAAGGACACCCCCCTGGCATTGTGGTCGAGTTTTTGGCCCCTAAATCGGAGCGAGAACATCTGGGTCGCTTTTTTGAGGCGGCCGACCAAGTCTCTGACAACGAGGCTCCTCCCCTTTCAGACGCCGCCGCCCCCAGTAAACTGCCCAGTAAGCTAGCGGTCTATGAACGCTATTTGCGAACGCCTCACTATATCGTCTATAGCCGGTATACCCAAAGACTGCGTTACGTCAAGTTGATTGGCGGCCGATATGAAGAACAACCTGTCCAGCCGTCTCGCCCAATGATCTGGTTAACTGATTTGCAACTCGGGCTAGGGCTCTGAGAAGGGACCTTTGAGGGCGTCCCTGGACATTGGCTACGCTGGTGCAATCAGGCTGGCGACTGGTTTCTAACCGATACGGAGCAGGAGCGCCAAGCTAAAGAGCAGGAGCAGCAAAGAGCCGAGAAGCTGGCGGCGAAATTGCGAGAACTCGGCGTTAACCCTGATGAACTATAGGTTGTGTAGGGTACATTAGGCATTTAATTAAGTAGGTAGGAAAATTAATTACAAAGTCGATGCGCAGTACCACAGAATGTCATGTCGAGTGGAGCGAAGCGGAATCGAGACATCTCAGACTTTAGTGGGAGATTGAGATTCCTCGCCAAGCTCGGAATGACAATTGGTCTCATTGAAATTTTCAATGCACAGGTACTTATATGGATTTATTTTGGAGGTCGATATGGTGAGAAACGCCAGCGCCGGTGACTTGAAGGAGGGCTACG
>JAKSDM010000979.1 GCA_022360135.1 Pseudanabaenales cyanobacterium
TCAGTGCAGCATTTCAGTGCGACATTGCTTAATCTTTAAACTTTCCAAACGTAAGCGATTCATTCATGAGGTTCATTTATACATAAGATCTGATCTCTCTATCTCTCTGAACAAAAGGGCTAGGGCAATTTACAAGTTCACCTTTGAAGGGAATTAAGGGAGTTTTATTTCAGGAGAAACGAATCCAGCATTTGATATCCTTTTCATAAACTAGTGTTAGAGTCTGAATTAATTTACCGTTCCTCATTCCTCGGAAAGTGGACCCGTTGAGGAGAGTTTTTCGATATCATCAGCCAAACAGGTCTAATTCAGGGACTTTATATCATCTATGAGTTTGAATGTCGTTACCCTCGTGGGTCGAATTGGGACCGATCCCGATGTTAAATACTTCGAATCGGGGAGTGTCAAGTGTCGTCTAACACTAGCAGTGAATCGTCCAACTAGCCGAACGGATCAACCTGACTGGTTCAACTTGGAGTTATGGGGCCGGGATGCAGAATTTGCAGCCAACTATGTCCGTAAAGGGCGATTGGTTGGCGTGAAGGGGGCGCTCAAGTTGGATACTTGGGTTGATCGAAATACGGGCGCTAATCGCTCTAGCCCTGTGATCAAAGTCGATCGCCTCGAACTGTTGGGCGCTAAACGAGATAGTGAGGCACCTATGTCAGCTAACCCGGGGAATGATGAGTTTTGAGACTGTCAATTTATCCAACTTAAAGTGGCGACTTAAAGTGGTAAATTATCCCCGGGACAGCAGTCAGAATGCACAGAATACAGACTATAGCTAACTCCTGTCCCCTGTCTTCTATCTTTCCCTAATAGCTAATCTGTAACGTGACCTGCGCTCGAACTGTTTGCTCACCGCCAACGACAGGTGTAGTGGCGTCAAATTCAGCAGCTAGAGCGTCCGTGCGTCCTACTGAAATTAGCCTGGGAGGAGGCGTACTGGCGCTATTAATCTGAATATTAACGATTTCTTCAGGGGTTAGGTCCAAGGCGTAGAGCACTGTATTGGCTTGCTGTTGCGCATCTTGGGTGGCGTCGCGTAGGGCGTCTTGCTGGGCGGTTGAGATGGCGTCATCTTCGGCAACGAAACTGACGTTGTCAATGCGAGAGGCGCCTGCTTGGATCGCTTGATCGAGAATATTACCGGCTTGTTCTGTCGAAATCCGGAAACTGACAATGTTAGTGGCGCTATAACCCACTAAACGGCGGATTCTATTGTCATATCTGTAGTTTGGGCTAAGACGAATTCCAGTGGTTTGGAGTTTTTCAACGCGGCGCGATCGCAACAAATCGACTACAGCTGCAGATCGACGCGCAACCTCTTGCTGAACTTCCTCAGCGGTAGGTCCCTCAACCTCGACTCCCAATTGCACTTGTGTAAGCGTTGTCGGGATAGTCTCACTACCTTGACCAGTCACCGTTAAGGTTCTGAGGGATTGCTCCTGGGCGATCGCGGGGGGGGTAAAAGTCAGACTCAAAATTCCCAGCGTAAGGGGAAGAATTGGGCTCAGCAGCTGATGGATAGATTTAACGATTTCCTTAGGTTTTATTGTCTTCATGACTCTCCTCTGATCAGGGAAGCAACAGGACGCTTATGCCCTGCGCCTTTCTACTGTGCACCGTCATGATAGAGGAGTTAGGCCAGTTACAGATTTAGTAACCCAGCCAATTAACTAATGAGTAACGAATAAATGTTTAGGCTGAATGACTGACCTGCTTGCAAGCAACCCCAGCGTTAAAGTCATTCCAAGTGGGGTAAGCCAGAATCCTAAGTTTGCCCTCAGACGCAATATCTAAGCTGACAGAGCCATTACCGCCATTAGCGACAAGATAGTTTCTGAGGAATTCTTTGGCTTCCTCAAACGATTTGAGCAGATAGTTGGCCACATAGAGGTAGGGTTGAGATCGCAGGGAGCTTTTTTTCGCAGGCTCCCAAAGGCGAAGTTTCACACCTCTTCCCCGGGCTGTAATTCGATAATAAATCGTGTAATCGTCTGCTAAGTCGTACATAAAGATAGTCTAAGTGGATTTGTAAGACATTATTGTCAGGAACTCCCCACACTCTAAAAAAAGGTTCACTAGGACTCAGTTCAGCCCAATGTTACGCAACATTAACTCAAATTTCAATAATGCATGCTTTGAGGCCAAAAATTAATACGCTGGATACCCCCTACTTTTTACCTTAACTACACCCTAAGGCATTCAGTATCAGGGTCGACTCTGGCGACAAAAGCCGATTGCAATCGCAATGCCACTGACGATTATTAACGCAGGCGTCAACCAGTTCCCCCACCTCACATATAGGGTCTTAGTATGTTGACGGTAGATAGTAGCAATATGGGTCCCATATCGATTCGGTTTAGATAACCATAGGGTTTGACCGTGCCGATTAACAATTCCCGAAAGACCAGTGTTCGTAGCCCTTACAGCCCATCGGTCAGTCTCCACAGCCCGCATCACATCTTGAGCATGATGCTGGGCCATCATAGGGGGCGAATAAGCGCCATTATTGGAAGCCGTTAGAATAAATTGCCCGCCATCGGCGACTTGAGTCCGAAATATCTCCCCATAGGCGGATTCATAACAGATGCCGACGGCGGCGCGGCCAAAGGGCGTATCGAACCGTTGAGAAACGGTCCCTGGCTCTAGGCTGTAGCGCATACTGGAAAGCTTCTCAACCCATTTTCCCAGGATCGTTTCGAAGGGGATGTATTCGCCTAAAGGAACAAGTTTAACTTTGTTATAACGACTGAACTGCTCACCTGTCCCGGTGATGGTCAAAAGACTTTGGGTGATGCGTAGGGCGCCATCTGTCCCCAACGAATCGTCTGTGGGTGCAAATGTACCCAGCCAAGCAACCACTCCCTGCGCTTGGATGGCCTGATAAAGCGGATTCTCAGTTTTGGTCGCGCCCCGCCAAAGGACTGGCAGGGCGCCCTCTGGCGTTAACACTGCGTCCGCCCCCTGGCTAGCCAGCGTTTTGTAGCCCTCGGTATAGCTTCTCAACGCTTGTCGTTTCCCTGCAGGGGTTAGTTTGATTTGAGTGGGTACATTGCCCTGAATAATGCCCACTTTCAAAGCTTTGTCAGGAGCCTCATCCAGCGAACGACTGTAGAGTCCAAAGCCCAAGAGATGGAGGCAAGCCAGAAGGATCAAGGCGGCAAGGGTGAGAGATTTTGGATTTTGGATTTTGGATTTTGGATTTATCGCCCTGGGGGCATGGTTCTGCTCCGCCCTGCTTGAGATTTGGGATTTGGAATTTGGGCTTGTGAAGGGGAGATGAAGAAGTTGGCGGGAGGCAGTTGGAGTAGGGAGGGGGACGGTTCTGGCGAGCCAGGCTTCGGCTAGGAGGCCGTTAATTGCGATTATCGCGGCGGTGACTGTAAATTGTCCGGAAAGTTGACCCAGATGTAAAATTGACAGGTTATAGGGACTCTGGGTGTAGGATAGGGAGGTCCAGTATAGGGGACCCCAGCTCCAGAGAGTTTCTAGGCTGCACCATAAGGCGGCTCCGATCAGGACACGGCTGAAGGGAGGAAGGATGTGGAGCCTAGCGCCCAACAGTCGCAATAGGAATGCCCAAATAACAACGAGGGCGGAGCCCCAAAGCGTAATGAATAGCCAGCAAAAAAGCGCGATCGCGATACTGCCCAGCCAAGGTATCCCTAGCCAAGTGAGGGGATGGAGGTCGGTAATCCAAAGCAGTGCAAGACCGTGGTAGCCAACTCCCCAGAGGAGGCTGCCGATGAGAAGGGGTTGATTGAGGAATTGCCGCCTTGGGTTCTGCAAAACAACTACCCACAATGGCGCCAGAGCGATCCAGGCCAGTGGCCATGCATTGAACGGGGCGGGGGTTAACCCCATGAGTACGCCGCCGAGAATAGTGGCTGCGAGATAGGAGACTTGGGATTTTTTGGCGACGGGGAGACGAAAATCAGTCACTAGGTGAAGGGCTAAAGGAAAGAGCTTTTTGTAATTGTCCCCCAAAATATAAAATATTTATTAAAAAAGCAATGTGGGTAATCCGCAATCGAATAGCGTGGCCACCTCTCCTTAAAAAAGTTTGCCAGCTAGGACTCGGTTAGATCATTCCAATATCAATCCTATCCTGTTTGGCGACTGGAGTTTTTTTGTAGGCCCTGCTATTCAATTACCCCCTCATCCCATCCCATGGAGCATAGGTCTAACTAAACATGGATAACTGTTTGCCGACTACGGATTGCTGGCGACTGATAGCCGACTTTTGACGCTTTGCCAGCTGCTCCAGAACAACACCTTCATGTTGGAGTAGCCAGCGTTTGCGCTCTAGCCCGCCAGCGTAGCCGATCAGGGAAGCGTTTGCGCCAATCACACGATGGCAGGGAATGACGATCGCGATTGGATTGCGGGAATTGGCCATACCGACGGCCCGGTAGGCGCTGGGTTGGCCGATTTTGGCGGCTAACTCGCCGTAGGAAAGGACGACGCCAGACGGGATAGTTCGCAGGGCGGCCCAGACTTTTTGCTGAAAAGGGGCGCCGCCAGGGTTGATAGGAATGTCGTCAAGGCAGCTGTAGTCTCCAGTGAGATAGGCGCGGATTCGGTCGCTAACGCCAAGGGGGTTTGTCGCTTCTGTTAACGAAATCTTCCCGTAGCGACCTTTCAGCAGAGCACTCATGCGGTCTTCATAGTCGCTGTAGTCCAGGGCGCAGAGCTGTTTTTGATCACAGACCACCAGGATCTGGCCAATCTGGGAATCGATTTTGTCAAACTGGAATTCCATTATGCACATGCCTCCTTAACATAGACGGGGGTTGAGCAACCTAGCCAAAGGCGCATTGCCGCGTAAGCGCGCCAAGGCCGCCAAGCTTCGGCAATCTCTAAGAGCTGGGTTTTGGTTATCGGTGTCTTATCTGACCCCATTGCTCGTAGCAGTCCCAGGTCTGTGGCTGGGAAGGCATCCGGCTCGTGTAGCGCTCGCATGGCAATATAGTGAGCAGTCCACTCGCCAATACCAGGAAGCTGGCGGAGGGTTTGGACAGTCTCCTCCAGATCTGTGCAAGCCTGCAGCAGGTTAGGGGTTTTGACAACGGCGGCGGCAAGGGCTGAGATCGCACGCGCCCGGGTTCGGGTCAGGCCAATCTCGGTCAAATCTGCATGGGCCAACACTGTGGGCGTCGGAAAGACAAACTGTAGATCTGACGAGGCTGCGGTTCCGTCTGCGATCGCTAGAGGGTCGCCATAGGTCTTGACCAAACGACCCGCCAGCGTGGTCGCCGCCACCACACTAATCTGCTGACCCAGGATCGCCCGCACCGCCAACTCGAAAGCATCCCAGGCGCCAGCCACCCGAAGTCCTGGCAAAACCGCCACCGACTGGCCAAGGTAGGGACTCGTCTGCAAATGGGCGTCGATTTCCGCAGCCTTAGCGCCTAAATCGAAAAGGCGACGCAGGCGTTCAACGATTTGGCTGAACCCCGTTACTTGGGGGAATTGAATGTTGGCGACCAAATGGGATTGCTCTGCAAACGGGCGGATATCAACGATTCCATGGGCGCCCTCGATCGCTAGAGTGCGGCGGTAATAATCAGGGCCAACCGTTTCAATCCCTGGGGTCGCCCTAGGGGTGAGAAAACGCGCCATCGCAGCCCAGTTATAGGGGGGACTAAAGGGCAATTTCAAGGTAATTCCAGCCGAGTCAAAACCGCCTTTGCCCGCCGTCAGATGTTTGCGCAACTCACGCGGGGTCCGTTGATAGGTTTGGCGCATCACATCGTTAAACCGACGAAGACTGGTGAAACCTGAGGCCAGAGCCACATCGGCAATGGACAGCGATGTCTCATCCAGCAGCTTTTTAGCGAAATGGATGCGCCGTGTCTGGGCGACCGCCAGCGGCGACGCCCCCAAGTGCTGGGTAAACAGTCGTCTCAAATGACGGTCGCTGACACCCAGTTGGGTCGCCAAATCCCCAACTTTCCCTTCATCCAATACGCCTTCCGCAATCAGACTCAACCCTCGGGCAACGGTTGAAGTCATCTCTAGCTGCGATCTCAGCTCTGGCGAAACCTCGGGTCGGCAACGGAGGCAGGGCCGGAAACCTGCCTCATGCGCCGCCGCCGCACTGGAAAAGAAGCGGCAGTTTTCCGGTTTCGGCGTGGGCGCTGGACAAACAGGGCGACAATAAATGCCCGTACTCCGCACAGCCGTAAAAAACTGCCCATCAAAGCGCGCATCTCGGGTTTGGATAGCCCGATAGCAAATATCATGGTCAAGTTTCATGCCCTTAGCATAAACCTGACTTCGGGAAAAATCTGGCTATTTTCGGACCTGATCTTAGGATGGAGTGTAGGGTGTGGGACATAGGGTTTGATAGATTGCACTGTCCCAGGGTTGTATCGTCAAACACTTACACCTGCCCCAAAGCCTAGCTCTAGACTGTTACGGTTACTGGAGCCAGGGTCAAAATCTCAACACCGTCTTCTGTAACTGCTACCGTATGCTCGAACTGGGCCGAGAGCTTGCGATCAGCAGTCAGGGCAGTCCAGCCATCTGACTGCAACTCCACCTCCCAGGAGCCCTCATTGATCATAGGTTCGATGGTGAAAACCATTCCCTTGCGCAGCTTCTTGCCCTTACCGGGTTGACCGTAATGGGGAATCTGGGGAGCGGCGTGGAAGATGCGATGAACGCCATGTCCGACGAAGTCCCGCACCACAGAGAAGCCTTGGCCTTCGGCGTAGGCTTGGATAGCTGCGCCGATGTCGCCAATCCGACCTCCTGGCTTTACCGCTGCGATACCGCGTCGAAGGCATTCTGCGGTCACTTCTACGAGTTTCTTGGCGACTGGAGAGGGCTTGCCGACGTAAAAGGTGCGCGAGGTGTCACCGTGGTAGCCATCTATAATCGGGGTCACATCAATGTTAATAATGTCACCTGCTTTCAGGATCTGCCTAGGGTTAGGAATGCCATGGCACACCACTTCGTTAACACTTGTACAAATGGATTTTGGGAAGGGATAGTCAGTTGGACCATACCCCAAGGGGGCGCTCTTAGCGCCATGGGCCTGGGTCCAATGCTCAGCCTCATCGTTGAGTTCCAATGTACTGACCCCTGGCTTGACCATCGGCTCTAAGTGATTCAGCAGTTCAGCCGCCAAACGGCCAGCGCGCCGCATTTTCTCCAACTCGCGTTTCGACAATAGGGTGATAACTTCCGGTTCCACGGTTTTCAATTCCAAGCAATGACATTTTTAGCTAATCCTACTCTAACCGCCTCGGTAAACCTCTGCGTATTGGTCAAGGCAGTTTAATCTTGACAGGCCACTTTGATCGGCTATCCTTAATTAGCCAAGAATTCTAGTTTCAGTGAGAAAAATGCGGATTAAACAATCTGCTGGAGGCCAGTTATGAAGCTCTGGATTGTTTGCTTCATCATGCTATTTGGCGCCTTTGAACTCTATCAGTGGATTTGCCAAGTTTCTGGGTTTTCCGACGCTCAATTGTCGCTGCCGATAGCTGTGGCGGGGGGAATTGGTCTGGCGATCGCGTCCAACTACGATCGTGCTTCAGGCTTACCTTTTAATACTTTGGGCGATGGCGCCGCTCAGTCTAACCAGCTGAGCCCTAACCAACCCATGCCGCTGCAGACTTCCAGTCAATCGCATCAGCCGTGCAAACGCTCGATTTCCTTTCAGATCCTAACTCAACCCAAACGCTCGATTTCTTTTGAAATTTCAAAGCCCAGCGATCGAGACATTGGGCATTAGGACAGGCATGTAGTGGTTTTCATTTGCCTGGACTATACCCTACCCCCAGACCCTACCTTCACCGAAATATATGCCGCACCAGCGAGAGTCGCTATCATCACTTCCCCATTTGACGCTTTAGATCCTCCAGCTCCTCGTCAGTTTCCCACCGTTGGAAGGTTTCCTCCAAGGGATCAACAGGTTGGTTAAACATGCCAAAGGGCCTCTGATTCCATCCGGTCGCGCCCCAGTTAGCTTGAGTTCGGGAAGCAGCCCGTGCAGAGGCCCGCTCAGCTTCTGCACGGGCGATTTTGGGTTTGAGTTCTTGTCGCTTAAGGTGGACTTTGCGTTGTAATTCTCGGGTTTGTGCGATTCGCTCCTTCACCCCTTTCATCTGCCCCCAGAGATGATTACCCTGACGCAGCAGAGCTGCTTCTCGCTCTTGAGCGGGCTGGACTAGATCCAACCGATTAGCCGCTTTTGCCTTTTCGATGCGTGCATGCCATCGCTGTACCTCTTGGGCTGTAGAGAGGATACCCTCTTCAAGTTGTTGCTCTCGACGTTTTAGCTCTCCCAGCAAATTAATCGCATCTTCCTCTTGAGCACGAAGCTGCTCCTCTAAGGCTTGCAGCTCCAAATGGGGATTCGCTCGCAAAAACTCATCTAGTCGAGTCTCTAAAAAACGACTGAGGTCCTCGAACAAGCCCATGCTAAATAGCTCCTGAACGTAATCGTGATAATCCAGTCTAGATGTCGGGGGGCGGGGCGTAGCATTCGGGCGATGAGCCTATGGTAATGTCTGAGTTCCGATCGGCGGACTACTTCGCCCTTACTCTACTAAACCCACCTTATCAAACCCGCCTCAGAATTGCTGACCCACATAAACAGAGCGCACTTCGCCATTGCGGCGAATCACCGCCTCTTGATTGGCGACAGAAACCAGCGTCCAACCACTAGAGCTGATATTTTCACCAATGTAGAATCGTTGAGGGTTACCATTAATCTCAAACAAGGCGGCAGAGCGATCGCCCAATTCTAAAATCCCCACCAGAACATGCACGGATATGGGCGCAATATTGGGGATAGAGCCTGAAGCAGCCGAGTGGGCAGCCCTAGTCGCAGGGTTTGAGAGTGCGGGAAGAGTCTGTGAGGAGGGGGGTTGATAAACCGGAATATAGACGCGTTCAATCACATTTGGCCGCTGGCTAGAGAAGCGATGGCTAGAGAGCAAAGAGGCGTTGCCTGAGGCGCCGCCGGGTGGGATTGAGGCATTAGAGAGAGCGCTATTGGCTGGGCTAACCCTCACCGATGGCAATGAAGCGGCGGATGTAGTAGACGCACCCATACTAGCTTGAATTTGATCGTCGATGACTTCTAGCGATCTCTCCAAATATTTCAAGAATTGGGCGTCAGCCTCCGCCTTTAAGGCTTCTGGCGTCATGGCCGCCTCTGGTATTGTCGCGACCAGGCGCTCAGGTTGTCGTTGCTGATGCGCTAACCAGAACACCCCTATGAACACCAATGATGCGCCAGCCATCCCAACCAAAAGCCGATCCAGCGCTTTGCCCAACCAATGACGCTGCTTACGCACCTCTGCTTTCGTCGCCAACGCCGTGGATTCTGCATTCAGCCCTAAATTTTGCGCAACATCCAAAGCCGAGGAGAGCGGCGCCAGCCCTGCTTTGGATGCCTCATCCTTAGCAATAGGCAGGTCCCCAGAAGCGGATTCGAAGTATTCAACCTCGGACTTCCGGTTATCATCCCCCGCCAGAATGCGGTCAACATCGTCAAACAGCTCATCCATCAAACTATCTGCATAGGACTCGACCACTGTGGCAGGATCTGTCTCAGCCATAGGAAGGTCAGCGTCTAGAGTCGCTGGAGGAATAAGGGTAATGGGTTCTGGGCTAGCTTGCTGGGTCATATTGCGGCAATTCCCTGCATCGCGACTGAACGGCTAGAATCAGTTAGCGAATTGATCACTAGAACTTAGCAAGCATACAGCAGAGCACGAAAACTGCAGTCAGTCGTTAAGGAAATTATCCAAATTTAGATAATATGCGATAAGTCTACAGAACCAAAGTTTATGCTCAGTGCGACATTGAGATTTTCGAGCATAGTCACTAGCCAAGCGACCGCATCGCGGGCGTCAGATTCATAATGGTTAAACAAAATTGACAATCGCCTTTCCAAATAAGGCTTAACTTTACGGCAGAGTAATACAATCTTGAGCAATATCCCCGTGGTGCAAAGAGGCCCCAGATTGTTAATCAAATCCACGAAAATAAAATGCTCCGGGTTGCTTGAGGAATCAACCACCAAGAAGCTAAATAGCTGAGTGCAAGTTCTGACTAAGAGAAAGTCATTGAGCGGTTGAGATTCACTCTCAGAGTAAGTATTGGAAAGGTGGGCATATAGCAAATTGTTAAACTGACATCTACCGTATCCTGGATCTATCTTAGCCGTCAGGTATTCATATAGCTCGTCCTTGAATGCTTTATAGGATAAGGCGGGATGGCGGCTCCGAGTCGTGAAGCATTGAGCTAGCTCCCGATAACTGCGATTGCTCTCCACCTTGCCAGAAAACCGCCGCAGGGATGAAACTAACTCGCGATCGCTGAGCAGAGTAGGGTTTTCCACTGGCCGCAGAATTCTTTCGGCGGAGTCTGAAGCTCCCTGTCGGTTCATCCGAGCCCGTCGCACCCGATAGTTGACGTATTGGGAAAGATCAATCTCAAACCGCTGTTGCGCTTCTCCCTGAATCCGGCGAACATTCCGCTGGTGCTCTTGGGTGCTATCTTCACTCAAAAGGCAGTGCTCGTATAGATAGGGATATCGACGAATGAGCGTTCCCAGCGGTCGAGAACCGGCATAGCCGATTCCTTCTGGGCGCTCACTGACGACCCGAGCTAGGCGACGAAGCGTCACATACTGTTCAGTCTCTAAGAATTGAGCAACCATGCCTCGCAAACGACGAGCTGAGCGAATGCGGGAAATTTCATTAATCCTTTTAGAGGAACCCGCTTCAAATAAGTCAATCAGCTCCGGAATAGCTGCTTTCAACTGAGGCCGAGCCTGCCATCGATTAATCAAGATGTGGCAGCATCGATTCAGCACATAGCGAAAATACTGCTCTATGTATTTAGATGAGAGCAGGGTATCCAACGCTAGCGCAACATCGCGATCAGGATAGCCGCTCCCATCGATAAACAAAGCTCGAAAACGCTCAAGCAATTGATCAGGAGATTCAACATCCACACACTCAAGCAGATGGTCATATAACCTCTGCTCTTCTGAGCTAATGAATCGGTTATGGCAGCCTGTCCAAGTCATCACCACTTGTATCGCCCTTTACTCCAGCCAAACTTACGTGCGTAAGCTCTTTTTTAAATTAGAATTATTTCAGTGAAAGCATCAAAAGGTATTTTTCACTTCCATTTAAGACTCGGCAGCAGTCTATTACGTCAGTTTTTATACCTAAAATTACACGTCCTTTTTCAGCCTACTGCGCACAAGCGCCGATGTGCTAACAGAAGATGATGATTTGTGTTGAAGATTATGAAAAGCTTTCTCGAATTTTATGAAGTACACAGATACTAAGCGCTGTTTGGGCCCTTCAATCTCTCAATCGACTCTGAGATATCCGAGACTGAACTGTAACCTGTCTGTAACATTTCAAAATCCAAGGCAATACCTGTAAAGTCTCGACAAAAGGGTTAAGTCGGCGAGATCAACCGATTCTGTTTTACGATTCTGTTTTAATAGGTCTGTTTTAATAGGGGCGTGACCTTAGGAGTTTAGAGCACCCCTGTTATGGCTTGTCGCGCGACTTTAGCTAAGCTTTCCCAAATCATTACTGCAATTCCTGTCAATCTTTCAGAACACGCTCAAGCTCAAACAGCGGTTGGCGTCACCACAGACACCCGTAAATTACAGCCGGGTGAAGTCTTTATCGCCTTGCAGGGAGAGAATTTTGACGGCCATCAATTTGTCGATCAGGCAATCGCCCAGGGGGCGATTGCCGCCATTGTCCACCGGGGCATGCGGGCAAAACATCAGCCTATATTGCAGGTAGACAATACGCTTCAGGCGTATCAGGCGATCGCTCAGTGGTGGCGTCAGCAGATGGAAATCCCCATCATTGCGGTCACCGGATCGGTCGGTAAAACGACCACCAAGGAATTAATCGCCGCCGCCTTATCTGTCCATGGCTCTGTGCTTAGAACCCAGGCTAACTACAACAACCAGATTGGAGTTCCTAAAACCTTACTGGCGTTGGCGTCCGTCCATGACTACGCCGTTGTGGAAATGGGAATGCGAGGACCTGGAGAAATTGCCCTATTGACTCAGATAGCTTGTCCTGATGTGGCCGTAATCACCAATGTAGGAACCGCTCACATCGGGCGGTTGGGTTCGGAGCAGGCGATCGCCGACGCCAAGTGTGAGCTCCTGGCCGAAATGCCGCCTGCGGGCGTAGCTATACTCAATCATGATAATTCCCGCCTGCTGGAAACCGCTGAACGGGTTTGGTCGGGACGACGGCTTACTTACGGCCTAACGGGGGGAGATATTCAAGGCAAGATACTTGACGCCCAAACCCTAGAAGTCTCTGGCGTTCCACTCCCCCTACCGCTGCCGGGAAACCACAACGCCCTGAACTATCTGGCCGCGATCGCGGTGCTGCAAAGCCTCCAACTTGATTGGCGAGTGTTAGCGGATGGCGTCAAAGTCGACCTCCCTGCAGGTCGAGCCCAACGCTATGAGTTATCCAATGATGTACTCATCCTTGACGAAACCTACAACGCTGGGGTAGAGTCTATGACCGCCGCCCTCCATCTCCTGGCCCAAACCCCTGGTAAGCGACACATCGCCGTATTAGGCGGAATGAAGGAACTAGGTCCGCAATCGACCAAATTCCATTATCAAGTTGGCCAGGTCGTTCAGCAACTTCAGCTTGACGGGCTATTCATCCTCGCTGATCTCGCCGACGCCGACGCCTTGGCTGCAGGAGCCGCTCCCCTAGAGGCCAAACAATTCAATAGTCATGAGTCGCTCGTCGACCATTTGAAGCAGATCGTTCAACCCGGCGATCGCATTCTATTCAAGGCATCCCGCGCAATCGCACTGGATCAAGTAGTGGATCAA
>JAKSDM010000625.1 GCA_022360135.1 Pseudanabaenales cyanobacterium
CCTTGGGCGGCGATCGCAACCACCCCGTCTGGCCTCAACTGTCTGATTCCCTTTTGTCAGGCCACAAATACACCGCTCTGGGCTCCAAATTCTTTAGAGGCTTGTATTCCCTCCTTAGGCTCAATGATTGTTCAAACCTACTCGGGGTCTCTGAGAGAACATCTGGCTGAGTTATGGCCTCATCGCCAAGGATTTGTCTTTTGTCTGGCGACAGGCGCAGTTGTGCGCCTGATTGCGCCCTTGCTAGGCCATAAGTCTACGGATCCAGCCGTAGTCGTCGTGGATGAAGTAGCCCAATTCGCCATCAGCCTATGTGGCGGCCACCAGGGCGGCGCCGACCAACTTACCCGTTTGGTTGCGCTGCACCTGGATGCCACCCCCATTCTCACGGGAGCCGCCAATCGACTGCAACTTCCTGGTATTGACGTTTTAGGCTATCCCTTCGGCTGGCGCAAAGGGACGGGCGACTGGACCGCGCTCAGCGCTGCGATCGCCCGCAGCCAACCCATCCAAGTCAGCCAAGATAGCGGCTCCACCCTCTGGCGAGACTCCCTGCCCCCAGACCATCCCTTTCAATTTGATGCTCCAGAATACGCCGCTGATGTTAGGGAATCTGTCATTCCGCCCCCAGCTCAGGTTTGGATTAGCCCAATCCAGCGCCACTTTTCCCCTAACCCTGAGCGACCCAAAGTCCAATGGCATCCCCGAGTCCTTTGGATCGGCATCGGCTGCGAACGCGGCGCCTCCCGGCAACTGATCGAAACAGCTATCCAACAAGTTTGTCAGGCAAATCAACTGGCGATCGACGCCATTGCCGGACTGGCGACTATTGACCTCAAAGCCGATGAACTGGGCCTAGTCGAATTGAGCCGCGATCGCCACTGGCCCCTCCGCTGTTTCTCCCCAGAAGTTCTCAGAAACATCCCCGTCCCCACCCCCTCAGACGTCGTGGCTGCCGCAGTGGGGACTCCCAGTGTGGCTGAAGCCGCTGCAATTTTGGCCGCACTAGGAGTAGGCAGCCGGGAGCAGAATAGACAGGAGGTAGGAAGCAAGGGGGAGAGGGCGGAGAGAGGGGGGATGGGGAGGCAGGGGGAGAGGGGGAGAGGAGAAGGGTCCCCAATCCAAAATCCAAAATCCAAAATCCAAAATCCAAAATCTAACCTCCCCCAATCCCTTCGTATTCCCAAACAAATTATCCGCCAAGAAAACAAAACCAGCGCCGTCACCGTCGCGATTGCTCAAGCAGACCAAGAGTACACTGGCCGAACGGGGCGGCTTTGGTTGGTCGGAACGGGGCCTGGGCGGCTAGACCAAATCACCTCTGCAGCCAAAGTTGCGATCGCCCAGGCCGACGCCATCATCGGCTATACCCTCTATATCGACCTGATTCGCCCCTTATTGCGCCCTGGACAAATTGTAGAAGCCATGCCCATTACCCAAGAGCGGCAGCGAGCCCAGCGGGCCATTGACCTGGGGCAATGGGGGCTAACGGTGGCAGTTGTCTCCTCTGGAGATTGTGGTGTCTACGGGATGGCGGGACTGGTGCTGGAAGAACTTCGGGCTCAAGGCTGGGATGGCGAACGCCCCGAAATCCAGGTGTTTCCTGGCATTACCGCCCTCCAAGCCGCCGCTTCACGGGTTGGGGCGCCGCTCATGCATGATTTCTGCGCCATTAGCCTCAGCGACTTGTTGACCCCTTGGGAAATCATTGAGCAGCGACTTGAAGCAGCCGCTCAGGCAGATTTTGTGGTGGCGCTGTATAATCCCCGATC
>JAKSDM010000737.1 GCA_022360135.1 Pseudanabaenales cyanobacterium
GCTTTTTCTCAGTCCGCAGGATGTCAATTTCTAGCGGGATTGAGGGGTTGCTATTAAGGCTGGACTGGAGTTTGCTAAAAACGGTTTCAAATAAATGGGTCTGCAGATCTGCAAATGGGGTAGGCAGATCCCCGCCAGCGGCTTGGGTCAGACTGCTAGCGGCGGCTGCCGACTGCTGCAGCGGATCAGAGCGGGATAGGGCGATGTCAGAGTGGTTCGCTGTCGGCGCGGCGGTTTCTTCCACCACAGTCATCGGGTCGCCAGACTGGCGGCTGGTTTCAAAACCAGCCGGGAACTGGGGCGTCGCTAGCAGACGATTCAGTAGCCCTCGGGCGGCTTGCAATTCTCGCGTCCGTCCCTCCAAGATCGCCCGATAGAGGGGGGAAAGGGTGGGTGATTGCTGCTCGGCCAACACCTCCGCCATCGCCGCTTCAATCTGTTGCAGGCCAGCACAGCGGAGGCGAATTCGAAGGGCGCTGAACAAGTCGGGTCTAACTCTAGCCCTGGCGGGTTGAGAGGAGGACTCTAGGGGAATTTGCCAACCTCTCTGTCCCAGGGCGACCTGACGAATCAGTTGGGCCAACCCCCGCACTGGCATTCCTCTTAAGCCATAGCCAGCGGCTCCCGCTTGGCGAGCAGCGGCCTGCAAAACGGGTTCGGTCTGGGCGCTCAGCACCAGTATCGGCAGTTGGGGAAATTGAGCGCTAATTTGCTGGCAGAGCCTGAGGCCGGGAATTTGGGTTGAGTCGCCCTGTCCCAGGCCCAAATCCAGAATCACTAAATCTAACCCGGCGGCGGTTGCGGCTGAGTTGGCTGAGGTCTTGATGTCAGCCTCGTTGCGGGTCTGGCCCAGTCGGCTTTGAAGCAGTTGCAACGCGTCAGCGCCCGTCTCTGCTTCGGCCACGACTTGCAAATCGGCAAACGGCTCCAGCCAAATGCGTAAACCCAATCGGAAAACTGGGTCGTCGTCGACAAGCATCAACTGCAGGGGTCGTGGGTTCATCATTTTTACGCTATCCCTAAGGCGTTACCGCCGCCGCCGCTTCCGCTTCCGCTTCCCAAATCGACCAGATATATTCTCGTTCTGCTTCCCAGATCGCGATCGCAGTTTGGGCTTCGGCATACAAAGCGCGACCCGGGGCAATCTGAGCGGCGACCGCAATGGCGGCGGTCAGACTGCCTTCAGCCGCAAGCTCCTCGGCGTCGCGCAAAATCGGGCTATCTTCAACGATCTGAATACGCCTGATCCAGTCCTTAATAGAGGTCTGGGCCGTGGCGTAAAGGGCGCGATCCGACTGAATTTTGTCGGCCGTCTCAATGGCTTGCCGGAGCTTGCCCTGACTGGCTAAGCGATTCGCCTGGTTGAGGATGGGTTGGTCTTCAATCACTTGAATTTGGTTAATCCAAGCCCAAATCCGGGTCTGTCCCTCTATCCGCAAGGCTCTCCCCAGCTCAACCTTACGCGCCTCGGCGATCGCCGCCTGGAGAGCGGGAATCGTGCCGACGGCGGCCAACTGATCAGCCCGACGCAGGTAAGGCCAATCCTGCAGCCGCTGAATTTCTTTCCGCCAGTGGGCCACCAACGTCTGAGCTTGGGTTCGTTGAGGCCGGTCTGGAGAAATCAGCTGAGCCTGCTGAATCGCCAATTGATAGGTGGATTGCCGCCCTAGACCCGCGACTAGCGTCGCCAGCTGGAGGTGGATCAAATCTTTAAGCTGTTCCCGCCAGTTTTGTAGGTTGGTTTGAGCGGACTGATAAAAGGGGCTTCTGGCGGGAATCTGCTGGGTGGCGGTAATCGCTTCCAAAAGGTAAAAAATTTGCTCCAGGGAAGGTCGCCAGTTAGAAACGCTTGAGGCTAGCCGTTGAGCATGGCTGAACTGAATCAGATCCTGCGCCTCCGGGGCCAGGGTGGGATCGGCCGGCACCTGCTGTACGGCTGAGATGGCGCCGTCTAAATCCCCTAATTCCCAGCGCTTGAAACTGTAGAACAAGAGGTCATGACTCCAACCATCAATCTCATCCTTGGCCTCAACCCAAGCGCGGCTTTGAAGGTTAATCTGTCGAGCCAGGGCGATCGCCGCTCCTAAGCCCTCTGGCTGACCAAAGTAGGCTAACTCCCGAGCTTGCTCCAGTTGACTCCAGGCTTGCTGTTCTATACGAATCTGCTGCTGCAGTCGGCGGAATTGATGCTGTAGCCAGTAATCAGTATACAGCTGCTTGAGCCCCTGTAAGGCTTCCCTGGCCTGCCGCCAATCCCGGCTCTGAATCGACTGCTGGACATGCGCTTGGATGGCCTGACCGCGTTCCCATTCCGCTTGCCAACCCTGAATGGAGGCCTGGGCGTCAGAATAGGTCGGACTGGTTTCAGGAATCTGCTCGGCTAAACCCACCGCCACCGCCAATTGGCCTTTATGCACATGTTTTCGGGCGACATCCAGTAAGGCTTTGGACCAACTCGCCAGCAAGGGTTGGGACTCAGCATAGAGGGGATGGGTTTCGGGCCAGGGGGCCGCCAATGCGATCGCCGCCGTCAGGTGATCCGCCGCCTTTGTCTCCGCTAATGTCTTGGCGCAGTAGAGCCGATCGCTATCAGCGCTATAGGTGGAAATTTCCTCACAGTTGGGTAGGGGGGGAATGCGGGTTAACCAGGCGGTCGCCCAAAAACCCACACAGCTAGATCCGGTTAGCAAAATCAGCCACAGAACATGCCAGGCCCAGGGCAGAGATCGGAGTTTGCGGCCTCCTTTTGGTCTGTCAGGTTGATTGGCTTGGGAATCCGCCGATGGAGAAGAGGTCATGGAGCCAGAGGGAATATAGCGGCAAGGGGCAATCCCGTCCTACTGGGCGCCTAGTTGCTGCTATTTTAGAGGCATTTGGCCCAGTTTAGAGCGTTTTCGCCCTCTCTTCCCGCCAATTCTCTTCCCGCCAATATGGGTGTCAAATTTGGGGCGAGTTGAGCGCCCTTGCTTCCGGACACATGTTAGAAACGTAATTCCACCAGCCAGGAACTACATTCCCTGGAACCAGAGCGACAATAGCTCCCCCAAAGCCGCCTCCAGTCTGGCGGGCCCCGATGGCGCCAGACTGAATCGCGGCTTGCCAAAGCGCATCTGTTGCTTTAATAGTCACCTCAAACTGTTCCTTCTGCGAAAGATGGCTGGCGTTCATCAGTTGGCCAAATTCGGCCATGCGATTATCCTTGAGGGCGGCCACACTGTCCAAAACTCGCTGATTTTCGCTCACCACATGCAGGACCCGCTGGCGTAATGTATCCGGCAGAGTCGCAGTTTGTTCAATCTCCAGTAAACAGGCGTCCCGCAAGCTTGAGAGGTTGAGCAGAGCGGCGGCGGCTTCGCATTCTTGACGCCGTTTTTTATAGCCGCTGTCAACCAGAGTATGGGTTTTACCACTGTGGACAACTGCAAAATGATAGTTTTTCGGCAACCGAATATGCTCAAACGATAAATCCTGGGTATCTAAGAAAAAGGCATGGTTTGACTGGCCTAAGGATGAGACCATTTGATCCATCACGCCGCAAGGCATGCCAACCCCTTCACTTTCTGCCTGCTGGGCCATTAAGGCAATCTCAACATCGCTTAATTCAAGCTTTAGCAAGTCTCGCATGGCTTTTAGGACCGCCACCTCTAAAGCGGCTGAGCTGGAGACGCCAGCGCCGATTGGAATCGTGCTCCGGACAAATATTTTCAAGCTGGGGATCGGTATCTGGCGCTGGTTTAGCTGTTGTAAGCAAGCCAGAATATAATCTGTCCAATGGCCTACTAATGGGATGCTGAGGTGACGCTGAATCCGCTCCTGATAATTTTCACTGAAGGCGTCGATTTCGCCGTCAGCTGACGGGTCAATGGCAAGCTGAACGGTCGTTTTCTGGGACAGAATCGTCGGCAATACCAATCCATTGTTGTAATCAGTATGTTCCCCCATCAGATTTACCCGCCCCGGGGCCTGCACTGAGACCTGTGCGGATATGCCAAAAAGGTTCTCAAAGGTCATGTTAAAAAGATTCGATGTGGCGTAATCTCGCCGCTGTCTCTTCCGGAGTCATGACTGACAAAAATGTCCCGGCCCCTGTCTCGCAGCCAGCTACATATTTGAGCTTATCAGCGGTTCGTAAAAATGGCAGAAACTGGATATGAAACTGAAAATGCTGTGCTTCTCCTTTGGGTGCGGCGTAAAGCAGCATAATGTAAGGAAAGGGTTGATCGAATAAGCGATCGTACAGTCTGATAATTTTACCCAGAGCGGCGGCCAGCGATCGTGTTTCTTGATCTGAAAACGTCCAGGGGCCTGGATGAAAGGCTTGGGTTGTTAACCACACTTCATAGGGATAGCGTTGAAAAGGTGGGACAAAGGCCACGACAGCCTCATCTGTGAAAATATCGTATTGCTCACCCATCATTTGCCGCAGATCTTGCAAAACCGGCTTTTCTCTAAAAGCCTGTTGCATTTTTTCGACCACAGGTGGGATATAAGAAAACCCGTAAATTTGGCCATGGGGATGGGGTAAGGTGACCCCCACCGCTTCCCCCCGATTTTCAAACGGCATAACAAATTGAATCGGCTCAAGCGCCAGTAAATCTCGATAGCGATCGGCCCAAACCCGAACAATCAATTCCCGGCGTAATTGAGGCAGCGAACCTAAAGAGTCCGTGTGTCCAGCGCTATAGACCATAACCTCACACTGACCGATAGCAGGCGCGCTTGGAATCAATAATTCTGGGGCGAATAATTCTGGCCCGCCCTGAGCTTGCAGGTGAAAGGCTGGAAAGCGATTTTCAAAAACAGCGACTTCAAAATCATCAAAGGGGATCTCGGTTGGAAACCTATCTTCCCGGGTTGGGCAAAAGGGGCAATAGGCAACCGGCGGTTTAAATGTGCGATCCTGGCGATGCGCTGCATAGCAAACCCATTCTTGCCGAAAAGGATGCCATCTAAGGTGAGGATTCGGTTGAAATGGCAACGGCGGCGGGGCCTTTTTCAAGGGCTGGGTATGCGCCTGGGTTCCGTAGATCAAGAGCTGACGACCATCGGCTTTGCATTCCTGTCTTTTATGAAAAGGCGGCATACCTGTTCAGACTCCTTGATATTTAAGATGAGGGCTAAGCCAAAGCATGTCAACAGTCAAGCATTCTCCCCCATCCCCCCCCCCCCCCCCCCCCCCCCCCCCCCCCCCCCCCCCCCCCCCCCCCCCCCCCCCCCCCCCCCCCCCCCCCC
>JAKSDM010001824.1 GCA_022360135.1 Pseudanabaenales cyanobacterium
CCCGGTTTCAGCGTCAGCGACAATCGTGGTGGTCCAGAGGCCACCCAGGCTGGACTGTGGCAGTTTGACATAGATGGCTCGGTCCAGTCAATTACGCCGCTTGAGCCCCTTGCATCGGCGCAAACTAGCGTGGCTTTGGGCATTAACGAGGTGGGTGAGGTGGTAGGCCGCAGCGCCACCGCCGACGGTCAGAACGTAACGGTTTATTGGGGTGCAGGCCAAACCTCGCCTGAGCTGTTGCCAGTACTCTCTGAGAATCCCGGTAGCTATGTGCGAGCGTGGCAGATTAACGACAGCTCCTTGGTAGTTGGTGAACTACGCGACGCCACCGACGCAGAGCGGTTTGCAACCCTTTGGGCACGAGATACCAGCGGTTGGGTCAATGTTGACCTGCAAACGCTCATTCCTGCCGACAGTGGTTGGGATCTCTCTGGTGCGTTGTCCATCAATAACTCGGGTCAGATTGTTGGCTACGGCGCCTTCGACGGAGAACAGCGCGGTTTTCTGTTAACGCCTGTGAGCGTGCCTGAACCGGGTTTGTTATTTGGAATGGGTACGATCGCGTTGCTAGCCGCTTGTTTGCGTAGAAAATCTGATGCGATTGACTCGATATGATTTGCTCGTCCCAGAAGTTGACCTGAAAATCTCACACACATCCTTTAAATCCATGCTGACATCCCTACTTAAGCTCTCCGCCTGGAGTGTTGTTCCCCTGCTCGGAACGTTGCTGCTGCCTGCATCCGTCGAAGCCGCTATCTTCTACGCCACAGGGCAACGCTTGACCCCGGCTGTTCCAGGTATCCATGATGACATTCGCGAAAATTTCTTGTTCGCGGTGGATTCAACAACAGGCATTGCCACCCCCGTTTCACCTGAGACCAGTGGATTACCGTCAGCCTTAGCGGGGACAGCTGATCAGCGACTGTTAGGCTATCAATTTAGCGGCCAACTGGTGGAGATTGATCTAGACTCTGCCACCCAAACCCCCATCGGTGAACCCACTGACCTAGCCGCCACCAGTTTTGACATCCTGGAGGATGGTAGAGGATTTATTGCGCCTTTTGACGAGAGTTTCAATACTCAACAACTCTATCAAATTGACGTAACCACGGGAGCAGCCATTCCTCTGGGCTCATCTAAGGCGGTTGGCGATGCGATTGACAATACCCGCAGCACTCAACTGGGCACAGCCAACCCTTTTGTGATTAGTTTGGGGTCGGTCGATAATAGCCTCTATGGTATCGACCTCGATACCGAGTCCTTAATTCAGTTTGATCCAGAGACAGGAGACGCTGCTGTCGTCGGCGAGGTGGGCGCTGTAATCGCAGATGATCGCGCTGTATTTAGCGGTTTTGCCGCGTTGACAGGGGTTGACACCGACACCGATGGCCGGTTTGATACTCTCTTTGGCAATGTCAACTTTATCGATGATGACAACGATCCTGCAACGCCTGTTCAGCGTCTGGGTGGGATCGCTCGCTACAACCTGAGCAATGGCTCTTGGGATCTAGTGGGGACTAACCCCGGCGTTATTTTCTTTGGATTTGGCGCCTCACCTGCTGCTGTACCTGAACCGGGTGTCCTACTGGGGCTTCTCAGCGTTGGATTCTTGGGCGGGTGGCAGAGGCGGTAACCAGTATCTTGTCCACAAGGTGACAAAATTATATAGGGGCACTGTGGCAATATCCACTACTTCCATCTAACTGAGCGCTTTATCAGCTAAGGGGTGTATTCTTCGCAAGCTATAGCCAGCGTCCTCCCCAGGATAGAAGCATCGAAAACCCGATCGCGGCGATCGCCTGCCGAGCCATCAGCCCCGCCGCAAACCGCACCGACTGTTCGCGGGCGATGGTCAGTACCGTCACCAGGCAGGGCAGCAACACCCCGGCCAAATACACTCCGGTTAAAATTTGCAGCGGCGTCAGCACAGCCAGGGTGTCCGGTTCGGCAAAGAGCAGCAGTCCGTCTTTGCGAATTGAGGCCAAAATGACGGGTAGAGCTGCTTCTGGAGGCAGGCCAAACAGCCCCATCAGGGGATTAATCCATCCGGCCAGAAGGCTGATCAGGCCGAGCCAGTCCAACACTGAGGCGATGATCGTAATCACTAAAAAGATGGGAATCGCATTGGTGAAAAACTGGCTGAGGGTACTTTGGGTTTCGCGCCATATAGCTGACCAGCGGGGTATTTCCAAAAATGTGCGCCGTTCAATCATCAGGGCGTTGTGGGGGGAACGGGCTGCTTTAGGCGCAATCAAACGGGTGTAGATCAGGGTGGTCAGGGTTAAGTAGCCCAGGTAGAGCGCCGCCAAACCGGGCAAATTGGCAGCGCTGAAGACCCCCAGTGTGGCCCCAAACTGGTAGGAACAGGCGGAGCCAAAAGCGATCGCACTCACACAGGTCTGCCGGGAACAACTGGAACAGGCGCGAGTACTGATCACGGCGGGCACATTGCAGCCAAACCCCATAATTACCCGCACCAAATCTCGCCCGGATAGACCGAAAGGTCTCAGGAATGGATGCAGCGCCACGGTAATGCGTTCCACCAACCCGCTGGCCTTGTATGCGCCTAAAAACAGGGCATACAGAATCACCGTAGGCGCCGCCCAGACAAATAACAGCGGCCCCATCGTGACTAAGCCATAGCGGCCAATCAAAATCGCCTCTAGCAGCGATGGGGCCTGAGATAGGAAATTGACCAGAGGGGCTAATCCAGTTTGTATCAGCGGATCGAGCATGCCCGCGACTCCATTGGCGACCCAAACGGCAATGACCGCAGGCAACAGCAACAATAGGATGGCCAGCAACCAACCCCAGCGGGGATGTTCCAACCAGGTAGGCGCGGGCTCGATTTGCCAGCCTGCCGGAATCGGGCGCCATTGCTGAGGAAAGGGGGCCGGAGTCTGCAACGCCTCTAGAATCTGCTGGCGTTGCCCCTGGCTTAAATGACGGGCATCCACGGGAATAAACCTTACCTGGGAGGCTTGCTCCCAACGGCCCACGACCTGCTGGGTGAAGTCAGAAGGCAATACTTTATCCCAGAAGGTGACGACCACCAGCCCTTGTTTCCCGGCCACTAGCGGCAGCAAATCCGCCAGGTCATCATCAATGTGGGTCGCTTTAACGACTAACAAAATCCTGTCATGGGCCTGGAGTTGCGCCAGGGCGGTTCGGGTGGTGGTGGTGTCGGAGCGAAAGAGAATGCCTGGGGTGTCGATAAAGGCATCGTCTCTGGTCTGATAGGTTTCGCAGGCGATCGTCGAGCCCTGAATGTTAGTGCTGGCGGGCGATCGCCCTGTAAGCGCAGCTGCTAGTTCGGATTTGCCGGTACTTTCTTTGCCGACAATTACGGTGGTGCGTTGGGCAGGCGGGGCATGGGACATGGGGCGCTAACAAATGCAGTCGTTGCTGCAGCAGGAGAGGTCATCGAGGAAGAGGCCGGCCTGGCGGTATGGTTCCAATGAGGTGGGGTCAAGGTGAAGGCGGTTTGCGATCGCATTGGCCACCACGGCAAAGCGCTGACGAAACTTGTAGATGAAGCAAAAAATCAAATCCCCATGGCGCACGGAAGGCCCGGTGACAAAGAGGCCAGGGGTGAGAGTGGATTCATCGTTTTCAGTGAGGGCGGCATAGCCCTCGGACCAATCGAATAGGGGAGCAATCTGTTTCAAACTGGTATCGAAACCGGTGCAGAGAATGGGGGGATGGGCTGTCATCCACTTCTGATATTCGCTGTAGACCGCGTAGCCACCGGGGATAGGTTTGACCTCTTCAATGGGGGCGTCACCCACCATATCCAGGCGACCTGTGCGATAGACAAATTCCAGACGCTGCAGGGTGTAGGGCGATAGGGATACGCTGGGATCAGTGTCAGGATCTGCCCAGGCTCCAGTGCGATCGAGCACGCCGACTTTCTTCCCCAAGGCCACTAAATTGGCAGCGGCATCCATGCCGCTTTCGTAGCCGCCGATGATGATGAATTCGTCGCCCTCTAGATCTGCCCACGACCGAATTTGAGTGTTGTGGACGCAGTGCTCTGCCCCCGGAAAGGGGTTGAGATGGGGATATTGATATTCCCCGGCGGCCCAAATGACAAATTGTGTGCGGAGGTCTCCAACGGCGGTATATAATTTAAAGCCTCCCTGAGACAACGGCTCGACGGCCTTGACGTCAACCTCAGTCTGGATCGGTAACTCAAAGTGATCGACAACGGTTTGCAGATACAGGGCGTATTGCTTGCCGCTGATGTGCTCTCGCCGAAAAGCGATCGCAGGCGAGGTTTTCAAGGTCACTGCATTCAGGTCCAGCAGTCCAAAACCATGGCTGGGAAATGACGGGGTGATGAAGTTCATCTCTTCAGGCCAGCGACTAAAGGAGGCTCCAACCTGGTGTCTTTCTAAAATTGTGAAGCGCTCTAGACCCAGTTCTTTGAGCACGACGCCACAGCCGATGCCTGCCGCTCCGGCGCCAACGATCACTACATCATAAGACCGATCCGTTTGGGGTTGGCTCACGCTAGTTTATCCGGATGAAGGGACTATTGGAATGATTATCATTCTCAATTTATCACAGTGATAAAGAATTGAGTGCTTTCGCAAAGGATGATAAACAAACCCCAAGCAATTCCAGGCGTGCAATGGAGGGATGATTATGCTGAAATCGTCTACCTAAATGCCTAAATCAGGGTACTAGGTAGATGTATTTCCACCTAAACGCCAAAATCAGGGTATTAGACTGAAAAGTTTCGACCTAAACACCCATTTAAGGGAGTTATGTGGAATGATTCTTCCTAATTAGTAGTTAGGCTGCACTGACAACCGGTGTAAAAGTCAATTTCCTATAATTCAATTAACCTGCCAATATCCTGCCAGTTTCTTTTACTTCCTCACAAGATCCTCATCTTTTTATTCCAGAGTTAGAAGTTGAGGTCAAAAAGATTGGATTGCACCCTCTAATCAAATGAGAAGGGAACATCGGAAGAGTTGTTATTATCCTTTGTTGTCCATTATTTATGCAGCCAAACAACGCCCATGCACGATGACCACTGAGAGTTACTCGGTTGCGAGTGAAGTTTATCTGCAGGGATTGATGGGTAACGTTAGACCCGAATTTCTCACAAGTTTTGCTTGAAATGAATGAAACTGAAGCCCTGAAAGACTTTCAAGGGATTAGCAAAAATAACAGACTGTTTTTTTGAGCTTGGCTAGAACTGAATCAGGGCAATGCTTCTATCGATTCCAGCTCTTGTTTGTGAGAAATTCGGGTTAGACTCCTCTCTTCCGCAAGCCAAAGAGGATCAAAGGTATGAATTTGAAAACAATGCTAAACAAAATTAGTCTTAATTTCCTATTGGCTACTTTAATATTCTTGTTAACTGCTTACTTTAGTCATTTATTGGCAAGCCCGCAAGGGGATTATAGACCGGGTTACCTGATTCAAATATCCTATACGAATGCTAATGATCAGAATAAAGAAGAAAGCGAATTTGTTGAATTGCTTAAAAATGAATTATATGACAGTGGATTTAAAGTTGAAACTATAAGTAGCCCTGAAATTAATACCAGGAACTATCTCGATGAAAATCCATCTGTAGTACATTTAATTACTAATATTTTTTCAGATGGAGATACTTTTATTAAAGCAAGCTTGTATACACAAACTTTTACTGATTCACCTAGACAATTTGAAGCAGATTCAGCACGAAAGCTCATGAATCAAATCTCTACTTATCTTATAAGTAAAGATACGGTTTTGCTAAGAGCTTTAGTTACAGAAAGGCTGGCAAGTTATTCTAGTGAGTTTTCTCGTCATATAAATCAAGGTTTGATTCTTTTTGAGGCTAATGAAATTCATAGAGCTATTAAAGAATTTGAGATGGCCGCAAGTATAAATCCAGATAGTGCATTGCCGCATTTAAATCTAGCTCTTTGCTACAAAAGAATTGGTGATTATGAAAAACGGAAAGCGCATATTATAAGCGGAATAGATCTAGATCCACAAAATAATGATCTAAACAATGAGTTAGCATTGATTTATATTTCAGAGGAAAAGTATAGTGAAGCGATTGAAATTCTTGAAACTTTGCCTAAAGACAACCCAATATATAAGTGGAATCTCGCTTATGTATATTCTCAGGTAGGTCAGTTAGATCAATCTAGAAAACTCCTGAAGGAAATCATTGAACTTGATGCAAATTCATCAATAGAATTGGTTGCTGTAGAAAGGCTACATGCGCTAGAGAGGAAGGAAGATATCCTTGCAAGGACAAGACAATCTCTTTGGGTCGCTTCTATAGGTTTGATTGTTATTGCAATAATTGCTTTGATTGCTATCATTATAAAAAGAGGTAGTAAAGGAACATCTAGCCTTGGAAGTTTGCCTGCCAAAGATTTACTAGCACTCAGAATAGAGCTAAGTGTTGCCTTGATTAGTGGATTATTCTCTGTTCTGACAATTGTACTACCTAAATTACTTGGGGCTTAGAAAAGCTCGATCAAGATGATCTCGTAGTTCGATCAAGCTGCTTCGAGTGCGATCAAGCTATCTCGTAGCTAGGTTGAGGTATAAAACCCAGAAATCATGAGTCTTTGTGTGCCTAACTCTTCACTGCACTGGACGGACTGATGTTCGCTTGGTTCTTACCGAAAAATCCCTCCCGCCAGTGAGCTGGATCGTTAGTTCCAGGTTTTGGCTCATACCAAGAAATCCATCACCGATCTAGCACTCGATACCCAATAGTTGAGTTGCCAACTGACCCTGTAGAATTTCGTATGGTAGCCGTGCTCTCAACCGTTCGTACATCTTATCCCATCAATACCACGGTGGTTAGGCTGAGACCGACGCAGATCGTCACTAAAGCGCTGACCACTGACAGCCGCTGCATAATTCCAGGGCAGGGATTGTTGGGTTTCACTAGGGTTCAACCCAACCTACATTTTCTGATAGGGAAAAGTTAGGTGCTGTTTCCCATGAAGGGAATTCTCTGGCGCCAAGAAAGTACCGCCCACCACTTTTCCAGCTCACAGGTAAACGGATTCAGCTTGAAGACTCCGAATGGCCAGGGCCATCAGGCGCCCAACTGGTTTGCATTGGCCGCAAGCTAGATATTAAGACAGTGGAAGAAAAGCTGATGAACTGTTTCGCAGAAGGATGATAAACAAACCCCAAGCAATTCCAGGCGTGCAATGGAGGGATGATTATGCTGAAATCGTCTACCTAAATGCCTAAATCAGGGTATTAGACTTAGAAGTTTCTACCTAAACACCCATTTAAGGGAGTTATGTGGAACGATTCTTCCTAATTAGTAGTTATTTTGACCCTTATTTTTTGAGTGCAAAATGTTAGTTCTTGGGAACCCTACCTACTGTAAGGGCAAAATAAAAACCTCACTGGAGCTGACGAACGCCGCTAGCCCGACGGCGTCGTACTCGACGGCGTTCGCGGCTCAGCTCGATCGTTAGGCTTCATACCAGTTTGATATGAAGATGAACATAATAAATCATTGTCCAGTAAGGCTTTCAGCGGATATATTCTGCTCACCTTCATATCGTTTTGGTATCATAATTTTCAAGGATGGTATTTATTTGACTTGGACTGAACTGGCGTACACAAAGAAAGCTGTGAGACGTGCAGGTGATTATCTATGTCGAGAATCATCTCAATCTGATCCAGCTAAGTTTTCAGAATCATTTGATATTTTGTCCAATTGGAGAGGATCACATGCATATCCTATGAAGTCTATGCTCGGATACTTCCGAAAAAAAGCTTTTGAAGTAGACAAAAGGTCGGTAATTGTACAGCGCTTAAAAAGGGCACCATCAATCCTGGCAAAACTTAGAAGAGAAGGAGGGATGAAGCTTGATCGCATGGAAGATATTGCAGGATGCAGAATTGTTGTAGCTGACCAAGCTAAAGTTTACTTAGTGAGAGATAAGATAGTAAACGGTAGGACAAGAAATATCCTTCGACGAGAGAGGAACTATATTCAACATCCTAAAGATTCAGGCTACCGTGGGTTGCATTTGGTGTACCGATATAATGGTCAGAAAACTACTTATTCAAAGCATTATGTTGAGTTGCAAATTAGGAGTAAAATCCAGCATTCCTGGGCTACAGCGGTTGAAGTAGTTGGCACATTCACTGGACAGGCTCTTAAGGCAAGTCAAGGTACAGATGATTGGTTGAATTTTTTCAGGCTTGCCAGTATTGCTTTTGAAGAACTTGAGGAACGTAAAATATCTGATCAAGATTATGAACAAAATCGCGTTGCGTTAATTCAAGCTGTTAAAGACTTGGGGGTCTTGCCAAGACTAAAAGCTTTTGCCGTTTCTACAGAGCTTTTAGAAGAGAGGACTGAAAATAAAAGTGATTATTTTCTTTTGAAACTAGATGTAAAAGCATCTAACATCCAAGTGCGCAAGTTTCCTGTAAGCGAGCTTCAATCAGCAACAGAGTTATATTCAGATCTTGAGAAACAATTTGAAAATGACAGTGATAAAGATGTTGTTCTTGTGTCAGCGTCATCAGTAAATGGGCTAAAAAAAGCCTATCCAAACTATTTTGCGGATACGAGCGACTTTGCTAAGTATCTAAAACAGGTTGGTATCAAATAACTCAGTGCCTAACTAAGCGTGGCAGCGGATGGATAAGAATTGTTAATGCTCAAGTTTTAGGTTGCAATCACCGCTGCACTTCACCGTTAGGCCCACGATTGGATTTCTATTAGCTATCCCATATGAAAGAACGAGAAGAATACAGCGCTGGAGAAATAGCAAAGAATGCCGGAATGAGCCTTATGGATACTCTTGGCGATGTGGCTGAAGTAGGCTTAGACGCTGTAATGACAGGTGGTGTTCTTGAGGAAATGCCCGGTGTAAAGCTGTTAACTGGCTTCTACCGTGCAACCGTAAGTATTCGCTACGACCTTAATGCTCGAAAGTTGAACAGCTTCCTCCAAGCAGCAGCCAAGTCATCTGGAGCATCACCTAGAGAGCGCGAAGAAGCACTAAGCCGCTTCGGTGGCGAAAAGAATAGGCAGATGCTGGGGGAAACCATGATTTTGCTTTTGGATAGAGCTGACGATATGCGAAAGCCACTAATGCACGGCAGGATCATGGGGGAGCTAATGGCTGGGAACTTAAGTTTCCGAACAGCGACAAGCCTTTGTGCAATTCTAGACAAGCTTGTATACGATGACTTGGAAACACTTTCAAAGGCCAATCCATCGATCTCGATATCTGACGAAAACGATGATTTTAGTGCTCTTCATCGACTTCAAGCCAATGGTTTAATGTATCAGTCAGTTTACGATGCAGGAAATATAGATACTGGAATTGCAACCCAACAGTTTTCCCTAACCAGCACTGGGAAGCAGATGGCGAAAATGTATCGAGAGATGTTGGCTGACGAAGACCACTAACCATGTCGTTAAGGATAATGCCTGGGTTTTTAATTCAAGCAAGTGTTGCCTAACAAACCTCGCTGCAGGGGACGCGGATGGCTTAAGCACTAGGCTTCTTTGGAGTTCCTGGCCGCGCCCCTAAGCTCAAAAACGTTAGTTCCAGATTTTGGCTCATACCAAGAAACCCATCACCGACCTAGCACTCGATATCCAATAGTTGAGTTGCCAACTGACCTGACTTTTCCCGCTAAGTCTTGAGTGCTTCCGTAGCAAGGGTTTCAGAATGCCCCTTGTTTTCATTAAGCCTGGATTATTGAGAACTACCAACGAGCTTATTAAGCCTTCCAGTCCTCAAAATCTGGCGCTAATTTGCTTTCCAAAAAGATAGCGGGAAAAGTCAGGCCAACTGACCCTGTAGAATTTCGGATGGTAGCCGCGCTCCCAACCGTTCCTACGTCTTATCCCATCAATGCCACGGTGGTTAGGCTGAGACCGACGCAGACCGTCACTAAAGCGCTGACCACTGACAGCC
>JAKSDM010001171.1 GCA_022360135.1 Pseudanabaenales cyanobacterium
ACCGTCCAGATTATTTCGGGTAAGGACAAGGGAAAAGTTGGGGAGGTTTTGTCTGTTCTGCCCAAGCACAGTCAAGTCGTGGTGCAAGGGGTCAACATCCAGACAAAGCATGTTAAACCCCAGCAAGAGGGAGAGTCTGGGGAAATTACGACTCGGGAAGCTCCCATTCATAGCTCCAACGTTATGATTTATTCCGAAAAACAGAAGATTGCCAGTCGAATTTGCTATACCTTCACAGATGATGGGCGGAAGGTAAGGATGCTGAAGAAGACAGGGGAGGTTATTGATTAGGGATTGCTGTTAACCAGCAGCGAATTAAAAATTTCCCTGACCAAGCCCAGGGAGCTATAAGGAAAAAACAATGGTCGATCAACTCAAGACGTTTTACACCGAAAAAATTGTTCCAAAGCTGATGGAGCAGTTTCAATACAGCAACATCCATCAGGCCCCTAAGGTCGTTAAGGTGACGGTTAACCGGGGGCTAGGGGAAGCTTCCCAGAATGCTAAGGCGTTGGAGTCTTCCCTGAGTGAACTGGCAATGATTACAGGTCAGAAGCCAGTGGTGACGCGGGCAAAGCGAGCGATCGCAGGCTTTAAAATTAGGCAGGGAATGCCTGTAGGCGTCATGGTGACCCTGCGTTCAGGGCGTATGTACGCCTTCCTAAACCGTCTGATTAATCTGGCCTTGCCACGAATTCGGGACTTTCGAGGCGTAAGTCCAAAAAGTTTTGATGGACGCGGTAATTATACACTGGGTTTGCGAGAGCAATTGATTTTCCCCGAAATTGACTACGATAGCATCGATCAAATTCGCGGTATGGACATTTCAATCGTGACAACGGCAAATACTGACGAAGAAGGTCGCGCCTTATTGAAGGAAATGGGGATGCCATTCCGGGATAACTGAGGCAGGTTTTACATTAAGAGAGGACTATGGCGGCTAACGACACAATTGCGGATATGTTGACGCGCATTCGAAACGCAACCTTGGCGCGGCACCAGACAGCTGAAATTCCTTCAACCAAGATGACCCGAAGCATTGCATCGGTGCTCAAGGAGGAAGGATTTATCGCTGATTTCTCTGAGGCTCAAGAAGGAGTGATGCGCCGTCTTGTCCTCACCCTGAAATACAAGGGCAAAACTCGTGAACCCATCATCAAAAAACTCACCCGAGTTAGCAAGCCGGGCTTAAGAGTTTACTCTAATCGTAAGGAGTTGCCTCGGGTGCTTGGCGGCATTGGCATTGCCATCATTTCTACCTCCAGCGGCATCATGACCGATCGTGACGCTCGCCGTCAAGGAATTGGCGGAGAAGTTCTCTGCTATATCTGGTAGCCCCTTTAGCTATTAAGGATTGTCCAGCAGGGGGCCTGTCTCCCTGATCCAGCCCTTTTAGGAGTGTTTAAGTCATGTCTCGGATTGGTAAACGTCCAATTCCTATCCCTGCTAAGGTTACCGTTTCCATCGACGGTCAGCATGTGAGTGTTAAAGGCCCCAAAGGAGAACTCGCCAGAACCCTACCGGCTGAAGCCATCGTGGACCAGGAAGGGGATACGCTGATCGTTCGGCGAAGTGATGACTCTAGAATTGCGCGCCAGCGTCATGGTCTTTGCCGTACTTTGGTCTCCAATATGGTGGAAGGGGTGACCCAAGGATTTCAAAAACGCCTAGAGATTCAAGGGGTAGGCTATCGCGCCCAAGT
>JAKSDM010000796.1 GCA_022360135.1 Pseudanabaenales cyanobacterium
ACGATAGATTCGCTCCAGTAAGTGTTGGGTTTCTGGGGTAATTTCTCGGGTCAGGGGCATAGTGAGTAACAGTAGATACAGAAGTCCATGATCTCTCATTTTCTGCCCAAAATACTGTAAATATTTTTGCAGACCTACTTAAGTGGGGTTTTTAATCAGATGTCACCCCTGCTCCCGCCCCTTCGACCAAAACAGGCTGATGATAAGAACTGGGCTTATCCCCCACCGTCGCTCCACCGTTGATCATGCCTTGTAGAGTGGGTTCAAAGAAGGTGTAGGGGAAGCGCGTTTCAGGACGGCTGACCTGATCCAATCGCTGTTGTAGGGTTGCCGGAATCTCAAACTCCAGGGCGCTGAGGTTGTCCTGCAATTGGTGTAGTTTCGTGGCGCCGATGATGACCGCAGCAACACTCGGACGATTGACCACCCAATTCAGCGCCACCTGAGCCATTGAGCGATTGAGTTCCTTGGCTATTTGCTCTAACTCAGTGACGATCGCCCAATTTTTCTGCGTAAATTTGTTGAATGCCGGATTTCCGCTGTTGGCCAACATTGCCAGGCGACCGGCCCCTTCGCCGCCTTGCTCAGAGGGTTTATATTTGCCAGAAAGCAGCCCACTGGCTAGGGGCGACCACACCATAATGCCTGTGCCCAAAGCCTTTGCTAGAGCGGTGTATTCAAACTCGATGTTGCGCTCTACCAGAGAATATTCAAGTTGTACCGTGCTGATGGGTTCCCAATGACGTTCTTGGGCAAGGGTCTGCGCCTGCGCCACATACCAGGCGGGTGCATCTGACAAGGCCACGTACCGCACCTTGCCCGATCGCACCAAATCATCTAACGTCCGCATCACTTCCGCCGCCGGAGTCACCTGATCCCAGGTGTGTAGCATATACACATCAATGTAGTCTGCGCCGAGGCGCTGCAATGAGCCCTCCACGGCGCGTAGGATATTCTTGCGTCCGTTGCCGCCAGCGTTAGGATTACCCGGTTCGACGTTGTAGCTAAATTTGGTGCTGATGATAACGCGATCGCGGGTCCCGCTATCCTTGAC
>JAKSDM010001498.1 GCA_022360135.1 Pseudanabaenales cyanobacterium
CAGAATATTTTTCTCAGGCAGTTGGGGCAGTTGCCGTCGCACCCCCTCGGCTAAGTGCGAAGCCGTAATCACCCACAGCGACTCCCAGTCATCTGCTAACTGCAAAAGCCGATCCGCCGTCGATTGCAGCAAGCTTCCACCACTGCCATCCAGACTCAAAAATTGTTTGGGGCGATGCAGACGACTTACCGGCCAAAACCGCTCTCCTTTGCCACCAGCCAGGATGACAGGGATCAATGATTTAACCATAAGTGCTTACACTCCGCCTACATTTGCGCCCATCCTAACTTCTACAAAGAAAGCTCAAGGTATAATCTCCGTAACATTGATTAATAAATTACGATTTTGCAAAGTTTTACACATAACTCTGTATCTATTCGAGCTGATATCCAATTTAGGTTTGAATTAAGGTAGCGGGTGAATCCATTCAATCTATCCAAGCACAGTAGAAAAGCAAGGCAAACCAGTTTAGAAGGTTAAGCATGACGATACCGTCCTTCAATGCGCATCACCCCGATACTGGAACTCATGGGAGAGTAGGCGGCCATGCGCCTGAGACTGGTTCAGACGCCACTGCCGCCGACCGACCGGATAAGGAGGATCTAGGAGCGGGAGCATCCTCTGGTAAGTCTGGCCAGGGGAGTATTGTGCCTGTTCCTCTGCGGCCAAAATTTTGGCGGCGAATCGTCAAAACCATCATGTGGGGGTTTATTTTCCTCTCAACCGCTACCGTATCAGCAACCCTAGGCGCGGCTTTTATTCTGTTTGTCCCCTTAAACTTAAATACTCGTTTGGATTCCCCGGAGCAGCCTTCTCTTTCATTAATGGACCTTTGGGATGCGGGTTTTCGCTATCAGGTCACTAGCCCGGTCAATATTTTGGTAATGGGAATTGACGAGGTTCCCCAGGCGCCTGAGAACTCGCCGAAAATTTTTGCGGGTCGTACCGACACCATGCTGGTAGTCAGGGTTGATCCAACCCGGAGAATTGCCAGTGTGCTCTCGATTCCCCGGGATACCCGGGTAGAAATTCCTGGCGATAGAATCGCCAAAATCAATCACGCCAATACCGTAGGCGGGGCTAAACTGGCGGCTCGCACCGTGAGTTACAACCTGGGCGGGGTGCCGATTGACCGTTATGTGCGGGTTAGTACCGTTGCGTTTCGGGAGATGGTGGATTTAGTCAAGGGGGTCGAAATTTTAGTGCCCAAACCGATGTACTATCGGGATCGGGCCCAAGGACTCACCATCGACCTTGAAGCAGGGTGGCAAACATTGAATGGGGACCAGGCGGAACAATTCGCCCGATTTCGTCAAGACGCCTATGGAGATATTGGCCGAGTCCAGCGTCAACAGATGTTGCTTAAGGCGCTGCGCGATCGCCTGACCAGTCCGGCTATCATTCCTCAATTGCCCCAGGCGATTAGGATCTTGCAACGATATATCGACACCAACCTGTCCTTGGAGGAGATGCTGGCCTTGGCGAATTTCGCCCTAGAACTGCAGCCGGAAGACCTTCATATGGTGATGTTGCCAGGTCGTTTTAGCGACCCTGAGGAATTTGTGGCCAGTTACTGGATTCTGGATCGCGAAGCCAGCAATCGCGTGATCAATAGGTTTTTCAATACCGAGACGGTCGCCTTGCTCTCTAACAGTCGGCAGCGATCAATTAGTCGCCTTAAAATTGCCGTGCAGAACGCCTCTGGAGTCCCTGAGACGGCTGGAGAAGTGGCTCAGCATCTACATAATCAAGGCTTTTATCATGTCTATAATGTTCGCAATTGGCCCGATACGATTCATCAAACCCAAGTCATTGCCCAGAAAGGAGATTTGGATAGCGCCGATATCCTGAAATCGGTTCTCGGAGTGGGCCAAGTCGTCTCAGATTCGACTGGAGATCTGGACTCGGATCTCACCATTCGCGTCGGTAAAGATTGGTTTGACAAACCCGTCTATACGGTTCGATAGCATTCTCCATATGCCCATCAGCTTATCTCCTCAGCCAGAGAAACCTAGTGTCGGTTCGGTTCCCAAGACTGTTCCTAAATGGCTGTGGCGCTTGCTAGGCATCCTGGCGGCTTTGTTATTGGCCTGTGTGTGGGTGCTGTTGAGCGCCGCCCCGGCAATCGCCGCCTAACCCTAACCCCTAACCGCTAAGCCAAACTCATCCCAACTCAACACCGCCTGCAACAGTGCTTGATACCCTTGCCCGTTGGGGTGAAGGCCGTCGGCATAGAGGCGCGATTTCCACCAAACTTCGCCCTGGGCTAGCCAGGCTGAAAAGACATCTAAGTAGGGGATGCGCCGTTCTTCACAGGCGAGGCGGGTGGCTTCCTTATAGCGATATTGCTCCAGAAGGGAATAGTAAAAAATTTCGCTAAATGGCATCTTCGACTCATCAATCGGAGGCATGCCGACAAAAAATACCGGACAAAGCTGCTGTGCTTGATCGAGGAGTTCCGCCAACTGCTGCTGGAATCGATCAAATTCGGTGTAATTTCTACCGTCAGGCCGACCTATGCAAGCGGAGTCATTGACGCCAACCGATAAAACGATTAAATCCGGCGCCCGATTGCGCAGCTCCCCTCGATGGCGAAACTCTTGCTCTAGGCGACGAGCAACGTTTTGGACGCCATCTCCACGAATACCGAGATTGTACATCACAGGTCCGGCGCTATCCAGTTTCATCCAGTTGCGGCGTAACCTTTCTACCCAGCCTCCCCCATCTGGATCCCCAAATCCGTAGACCAGGCTATCGCCTAACGCCACTATTTTTTTGGGATGAAGGTTGAGTGAGTTGCGTGAGTGAGTAACGATTCTTTCAGGAGCAGAGGGAGCCAGCATTGAGCAAGAAATTTTAGGAAACTATCAAAAGTCAATAGAAATAAACAAGAGCAATCGGATTACAAAACTTAA
>JAKSDM010001131.1 GCA_022360135.1 Pseudanabaenales cyanobacterium
ATCCCCATCCAGCCGGATAGCGCCGTTGCGGCTGCGTCAGGCTCGGCTTCTACGAATAGCCTTAGCCTTGAGGGATTCCATCGAATCGACACCCTAGATGAAATGGCTCAGCATGTGCTAGGTGTATGCCGGGCGGAGTACCCCGATCAAGTTTAGTAAGCATCACAATTCCCGGTTCAGTTAAGATGGGAATTCTGCAAGCGATCAGCAATGGCTAGTTAACACTCGCAAGAGACATTCCCGATTCTCCATCCCTTCCCCATTCCCAAGCTCCAAATTGTAATACACTCAATCAAGGATGCCCAGCAATCATTCTTTTGCTGGGCTCCGATGTTTACTCTTGATGGGATTATTCATTTGACTACTCAGAATTAGAAGCTATCTTATTCTTTATAAATGGACGCTAGGTACGGTATCACGTGAATGCAGCCGAACAAGCTATCAATTTTGAATTTGCCAGCAAAATTGCCACTGTTGTCCGCATCTTTAAGTCTCGCTTTCCAGATTTACGAGCTGATCTCAAACCCTGGGCAAATGATCAAGATACTCGTGACTTAGTGGATCCTGATTCAATTGATCTGGGCTTTCATTTTCCAGGTCTAAGTCGTCTATTCCAATGCAGAAGTCTGCTTGTCCAAATTCGATTTTATCGAGATTCCTTAACAGATTCTTATCGAGCTATTGGGGTTGAAATTGCAGGCTTCAACCACCGTGGGAAGCAGTGGGGGTTTTCTACCATTGATGACTGGAGCTTTATCGGCAGTGTCCAGCCTGAACCGACAGCGGGGGATCACCTACGGCAGTGCTGTCGAGAGATTTTTGACCTGTTCAATGGTACTGATTCGAACTCACCCCATGTTCAATAATTTTCAATCCGCCCCTCTGCCCAATTCTCTCGACGCCAAGGACATTGGATTAATTCTTAAAGCCCTTGATTTTGCGGCTCGGAAACATCGGGATCAACGACGCAAGGATCCAGCCGCATCTCCCTACATCAACCACCCTATTGGGCTAGTTAATATCCTCTGGAACGAAGCTGGAATAATAGATTCTACAGTGATTGTGAGCGCCTTGCTGCACGACACTGTTGAGGATACCACTACAACATTTGAAGAGTTAGAACAGGAATTTGGTCAAACCATTCGGCAAATTGTTGGGGAAGTGACGGATGATAAATCTCTGCCCAAACAAGTCCGGAAACAGTTGCAGGTGGAACATGCAGCCCATATTAGCGATCGCGCCAAATTGGTAAAGCTAGCTGACAAAATTGCCAATGTGCGGGATCTGGTCAATTCGCCGCCCACTGATTGGCCTCTAACTCGTAAACAGGCATATCTAGCGTGGGCTAAACAGGTGATTGATCAGATGCGAGGCGCCCATCCACCATTAGAAGCCCTATTTGATCAGAGTTATCAACAAGGGATGACTTTGCTAGCTGACGATCAAAAGTAGGGGGCAGACGGTGCTTATCCTTAGGGTCTTACCAGATGTCGTTCCGATCGCCGATAATTAGCAATCACCTTAGTGCGACGTAACGGTAAATGCAACAAAAGGGAAACTAAGGGTACCCCTGTACAGGCAATAGCAATAATAATCAGCGGATTCTGAAGTCCGATTGTGAAACCCACCCCTAGAATTGCCGCTAACGACGCCGTCAAAAGTGAAATCCCAATAGCATAGTCTTTACCCGCCGCTTTCAACAGAAATTTTTCGATGGCTAAACCGATAGCCGTTCCGATGATCCAACCCGCCACAAGACCAATCCCAGCGCCAGCAGCCACCGGCATAATTTCTCCCCCCAACGTACCGGCTA
>JAKSDM010000348.1 GCA_022360135.1 Pseudanabaenales cyanobacterium
ATGGGCTACCGCAAGGCGGCAAGCAAGGTCTCCCTCATATCCGGCCTGATTAGCGGCCTCCTGCTCCTGCTCAGCGGTCTTCTATACGCTCAGGGCAATCCGCTTGGCCACATCCTAGCTGCAATTGTAACCACCTTGCTGATTATCGTATTCATTATCCGCCTGACTAAAACCCGCAAATTTATGCCCGCCGGCCTGATGACGGCAGTCGGGATTGTGGCCTTGATTGGAATAGTATTTTCGGGTTAGCGATTAGGCGGCGGGAAGGAGGTAGAGCTTTGCTCTTCTAGAAGAGTAGGATAAGGGATGAAAATTTTGAATTTTGAATTTTGAATTTTTGACTCCTCACGTACTACTCTCTTCACTTCCCTCACCAGGCGGGAATGAGAATGAGAAGTTGGCGATGGGGTTAGCCTCACTCACTGTTCCCGAGAGTTCTTGGGTTTCTCCTTGCACCAAAATCGTTAGGGAAAAGTCAACTTGACTGCTGGTGGTGCAAAATGAAAAAAGATTAATGCTAACTACATAATCCCCTTGAGGGGCCCCGCCGACTGGCCAAAAGACATTCTCTACAGGGCTGCTTGTTGTTTCATCGCAGGCGGCGTTAGCGTCTACATCCAATTCTCCCCCTGAGGCGACGAAGGGATTGAAATAGGTGGCGGTGTCGCCGTCTGGATCGGTCACTGCTAGATCTAGATCATCTGATGTTGACCATCGCAGGGTTACTTGGACGTCCCCTGTGCCCAGAATGACCGGTTCAGCTCCGCAAAGTCGATCAAGATCCCAGATGGTTCCAAAGTCGTCGATTACGAAACAGGCGCCTTCTAGTTGAGCTAAAACTGGAATATCTAAGTCGGCGGCAAGTCCTAACAAAACGGCCATAGATAATAGAGCAGGTAAACGTGAAGGTTTGAACATATTCTCTCTACCATCTCAGTTTGAACACAATGCAGCTATCTGGCGTTTAGAAAACCCAATTTCCCTCGCTATAGTGTTAGCTAACCAACCCGAAGCGGGGGGCTGTGCGGATAGGCAGCTACATCTTAGTCCACTGTTGCAAAACTGGCGCAATCTGAGACTCACAATTGATACCAGACTTCCAGACCAGGGTTGGGGCGAACCCGATATTTTTGTTTGGCTGACAGCTGGGGTATGGCAGTGTGATAACGTTAGTTCTTCGGAGAAAGCAACGGTGACTATACAACAACTCATAACAACTCAACCTAATTCTTTCTTCTGGTTGATTGGGGGTTTGATTTTGCTCGGCCTCAGCTTGCTAGCGCCAGAACCCACCCTGGTGGCAATGGGATTTGCCGGACTGATTACGGCATTGGTCTCGCTGAGTATTGTCTCACTGTCTAAACAACTTTTGGTGTGGGGTATCCTATCGGCTGCGATCACCTTAATCCTGCGGGGGATGACGCCAAGACATTCGCAGGCGTTGCAGCGGGCCCAGTATGCTCAAGTCAATACTTTAATTCCCCCAGGAGGCGTGGGAAAAGTTTCCTACGAAGGTGTCTTATGGAATGCTTGCTGTCAAATCAGCGATGTTGCGATCGCCCCTGGACAAATGGTTAATGTAGTAGGTCGTCAAGGAAATACATTATTTGTTACGCCAATTTTCCCTATTTCTGATAAAACAACGGGTTAGAAGGAATTAGACTATTCGGTAGATTAGG
>JAKSDM010000552.1 GCA_022360135.1 Pseudanabaenales cyanobacterium
CATTGCCCCCATCAATAGCACACCTTCTAGGCCCAGATTAATCTTGCCGCTCTTTTCAGTCAGACATTCCCCCAGGCTGACAAATAGAAACGGCGCACTGCCCCGTAGGGTTCCGGCTAATATGCCGAGGGGGACGCCCCACCAACCTAATGATTCTGTCGCCATGAATCGGACCTATTTTGGATTTTGGATTTTGGATTTTGGATTTTGGTCATTAGCCAGAAGATTTTGGATTTTGGATTTTGGATTTTGGATTTTGATCATTAGTCACTGGTTACTGGTCACTGGTCAAATAGCCATTGGTGAGACAACACCTCAGAGTCAACCCATCCACATATACACTCATCCACCCCATCCTCTAAACGCAATAAATTGGATTACTACATACGTTCTACGTTCCTCCCCTGCCTCCCCTGCCTCCCCATCTCCCCCATCTCCCCCATCTCCCCCTGCTTCCCCATCTCTCCCATCTCCCCTATCTTCCTAATCACTCTCCTTCCCTAAACCACGGCAATTTGCCATATAGCGATTCGCTCAACAAAACACATAGGAAAACAATGCCTTGGAGTAATAAAACTGTGGCGTCGGGTAAGTTATGGGAACGTTGGAGGATGCCGCCGCTGGCTAGAATGCCTCCGAGTAAAATGGCGGCCAAAATGGTCGCCAGGGGGTTATGGCGTGACACAAAGGCGACTAGGATACCTGCATAGCCGTAGTTAGACACTAAGGACTGGTTGATTCGCTTTTGCACGGCGGCCACTTCCACCATGCCTGCTAGCCCTGCGGCTGAACCGCCTAAAAAGCAGATGGCTAGGGTGAGCTTGCCGACGGGGAGACCGGCGATGCGGGCGGCTCGAATATTGCCCCCGGTGATGCGGGCGGCAAAGCCAAAGGGCGTGCGTTGAATCAGCACGTAGGCGAGGATGCAAATCACCAGACCATAGAGTAAGCCTAAATGAATTCGGGAGCCTGGAATGACGCCCAGCCAATTCGCCGGATCTAATTCTGCAGAAGACGGTTTGGTGACAAAGCTAGCATCTCGCATGGGGCCCTCCACCAGATGGTTCATGAGGGCGATCGCAATATAGTTCAAAAGCAAGCTGCTGATGGTTTCATTCACACCCCGGTAGTGCCGCAACGCCCCGACTAACATAATCCAAAGACCTCCAGCCGCCATCCCAGCCGCCGCCATCGACAACTGCGCCATCAGCGGCGGCCAGCTTGTCCCCAGGCCCAGACCCACGACAATGGCTGCTAACCCCCCCATAACCAATGCCCCTTCATTGCCAATAATGACCAATCCCAGCCGCGCTGGTAGGGCGGTGCACAACGCCGTCAGCATCAGTGGCGCGGCTAGAATCAGGGTATGTTGCCAAGCGCTCCAGCGGCCAAATCCGGCTTTGTAAATGGAGCCGTACAC
>JAKSDM010000736.1 GCA_022360135.1 Pseudanabaenales cyanobacterium
ACTGACAATTAAGTGGACAGCAGCGGTGACAACCGTTGGGAGATATAAAATGAGTTGCTCTGATTCAAGTAATTCCTTCAGTCGCGTTACGGCCTCTTGGCGGCTGTCAAAATCCTCATAATCATTATCCCATCCAGGTTTCAGGACGAGATCAATGAGGGTGTGAGGACATGCCAAGAGGCTCTGGATCATCTACGTTCTCTGAGGAGTTTTTTTGAGGAGGTTGGGATGATGATTGGTAATGTTTTTTCTCTAGGTGTTCTTTGATCGATTGCTTTGAGTTAAATAAGTTGAACTTAGGGGTTGACTTGGGGGTTGTAGGTTGCGGTTGCTCTAGGACAATTGCTGGAGCAGGGACAACCATCAATTCTCCAGCAGCGATCTTGTCAAGCAGACCAGAAATCTGAGGTTTGCCGCCATAGAGGCAGTCGTAAGCTTGAGCAATTTTTTCTAGGTTCTGTTTTGTCTCCGGAGACATCCGCATACCAACGGTTTGATGGTTGAGTTTAGGGCGCTTGCCCCGACCTAGAGAGAGCTGTTGTGTTTTTGGATTTGGATTCGGCATGCGTTTTTCCTTAAATTACATTACTCCATAAGTAGAAGATTATTTGTAAAACGTAAAACACTTTAGGAAAAGTATTTCCTGCAGCTCTTGTCACTTCGCCATACCTTCGTGACAACTTTAGAGCATCTTTGAGCGCTTGCAAAGAGGAACATCGGATATTACGGCAAAGAGAGGTCGGCTCTATGGGGGAAAGTCAACTTGTGCAAGTGACTTTCGCAACATTGTTCTTACGTGATTTGGACGTTTAAGGTGATGTAAATTACATGATTTTTTCCTATTGTACACATATTTACTGGCATAACGGTTGGCGGATAGGTCAGATTCTGATCTCCCCTAACCCCTGATGGCGATTCTCAATTGGGTGGAATACAACTCAGTTAGGTCAGGGTATAGGGTGTGAGGCGTCGTCAATACACATGAAAACCACGATAAATTCCGATTGCCCAGATTGGCGCAAGCAAGCCAGAGTGAGTGTCGGGATTTTTCGTAAAGTGATATTATCTTTAGCATAGTATATCGAAAAACTGTTAATATGTTTTTGGGGTGAGTGGAATCAGAATATGGCGTTATTCAAGGAGATGCCCATGTTGGTGCAGGAAAACCATCGGCGTTCAGTTGTTGATCTAGGTTGCAGTCGGTTTGGCCATGAGGCGATCGTGACGGATGTTCTGCAACAAGGGGGGGAGTGGCGAGTTCGTTTTCAGGGCAGTTATTGGCATGCTTGGTGTATGCAGTCTATGGTCGAGCTGCAATCGAATCAGCGTGTCTCGGTCGTGGGTCGTTATAATAATGTTCTGCTGATTCAACCGATTTCATCGTCATGACGGTTTAAGCATGGGCATGGCGGTAGACAGTAGAGGCTGGATTGGGTCGCCTACTATCTGCCGCCTCAAACTGCCAACCAGATGCCTATGCGTTTATCCCTCTGATGGCGACAGTGCGCTATCCTGCCACTGTTAGAGAATTTAGGGATGATGAGGATTTTTGTACCAGGTCGCCTTTGTCTGTTTGGGGAGCATAGCGATTGGGCTGGAAAATATCGCTCGATCAATCCTGACATTGAAAAGGGCTATACCCTAATCGTCGGCGCTAATCAGGGGATTTACGCTAACATTAAACCCCATCCCCACGATTTGATGTTTCAGGCCACCCTCAATGATGGCAGTCGGTATGAGCCAATCCGATTGCCGATGCAACCCACGGCGCTGTTAGCTGAAGCAAAAAAAGGCGGGTTCCCCAGTTATATGGCGGGAACAGCTTATCAAATGTTGACCCGTTATGAGATCGCGGGGCTAGAAGTTGATAACTATCTAACCGATTTGCCCATCCAAAAGGGATTATCGTCCAGTGCGGCCCTATGCGTCCTGATTGCGCGGGCGTTTAATCGTCTCTATCACTTGCAGCTCTCCATTCGAGAAGAAATGGAAATGGCCTATCTGGGTGAAAGAACCACGCCGAGTCTTTGTGGCCGCATGGATCAGGCGTGTGCATTTGGCAATCAACCGATCTTGATGACCTTTGATGGCGATCGCGTCGCGCTTGAGGCATTAACAGTAAAGCAGGCGTTATTTTTGGTGATTGTCGATTTAGGGGGGCGTAAAGACACCCAAAAAATCCTGAGTGATCTGAATCGGGGGTATCCTTTCCCGGAAAATCCCATTCATCAAAAGGTGCAACACTATCTCGGGGCCATTAACGCTCAGGTTATCCAACAAGCCGTCACCGCCCTTCAGCAAGGAGAGGCGCAACGGCTAGGCGCTTTGATGAATTGGGTGCAAGCTGAATTTGATCGCCATTTGATCCCAGCCTGTCCGGACCAATTAACCGCCCCCAAGCTCCACCGTTTACTCAGCTATCCCGCCCTTCAGCCGGTTATCTTCGGCGGCAAAGGGGTGGGCTCTCAAGGCGATGGCGCGGCCCAATTAGTGGCTAAAAATCAAGCCAGCCAGGCTCAGGCGATCGCGATTATTCATCGGGACTTCCCAGAAATGCAGGCATTAAGTCTAACCATTTCTCCTTAAGTACCTGGGCATTGAAAATTTCGCAGAGGCCAAGTGTCATTCCGAGAGAGGCAAGGAATGACATCCTGTTGTTACCGCACATCGACTGTGTAATCAATTTTGCGCAACTACTTAGGGATTAGCGTAAAAATAAAGTCCCAGTAGGGAGATGGGGGAGATGGGGAGGCAGGGGAGGCAGGGGAGGGCAGGGAGCGCCGGGGTAGGGAGATAGGGAGCAGGGAATAGGGGACAGGCCATTCCTGATGACCCAATCCAAAATCTAAAATCTAAAATCCAAAATCCTCTCAGGGTAGATGGGATGTTATTTAGCCGCAGTTCCCTTAGTGGAGAGCAAGAGGAAGAAGAAGGGCAGGGAGAGCGGGGGGAGCGGTCACAACCGTCGAATTCCTTCAACCAACCCTTGGCAAATCCCAGTGAGAAAATCGAGGTCTAGCGTGTCCCAGCGATCGCTGGGTTGATGGTAATGGGGATTGCGGAGATTGGCGGTGTCAGTGGCCATCAGGGCTCGATAGCCCTGATCCCAAAAGGGGGCGTGATCACTGCGGCGAGTGTCTGGAATTAGCTGTCCTTTTTGGGGCGCAGGCAACCACTCGCAAGCAATCCCGGCTTTGCGAATGGCTCGACTGAGCCGAATTAAGTCGGGGATGGCGGACCAATTGCCAATCAAGCCAATGAAGTCCCCTTGACTCGGATAAAAGTATTTCAAGCCGGGGGGATACCGTTGAGAACCGGAGGTGTGATCGCGATAACCCAGCATTTCCAGGGCGATCATCAAGCGTAGAGATTGGCCCTGCTGTTTCAGCAGGGCGGCGTAGTGGCGACTGCCCAGTAGGTCGTATTCCTCTAAATCGAAGGCGACCAGGCGGACCGGCGATCGCGGCGGGTGTTCTGTCAGCAGTCGCGCCATTTCGAGTAGGACTGCCACGCCCGTGGCGTTGTCGTCCGCCCCCGGTGAACCAATCACGGCGTCGTAATGAGCCCCCACTAGAATTGGCGGTTTCATCCGCCGGTCCGGCTGAGCTGGCGGCAGGTTTAGAATTAGATTGACGTGAGACCGCGATCGGACGGGGAATTCATCCTGCTCTACCGCGCCCCACTGCTGCAGCTGCTGTTGGATATAGCGCTGCACAAAAAAATGGCCGACTGGGGCCAGGTAAGGGTCGCGCTCGCGAACCAATTGGGCTAAGTGTTGCTTCAGGCGATCGGTGAGGCAAGGCATAAGGAATTAGCGTAAAAATAAAGCCCCAGTAGAAGACTGTAGATATTGACAAAGGTCTAGGCTGATTCTCATTTCCCCAAGTTCTCCTACGGATGCCATTGGGTTGTCGCTATTGTATAAGGGGAGCCAACGTTGCGATCGCTTTTTGTGTACCCCTTGTTTATGTCTGTTTCTACCCTTTCTCCCTTTGTCCAGGATACCGCCGCCTCTACCCAGGCTCGTCGTCACGCCGTTGTTCTCGGCGGCAGCATCGCCGGGTTGTTGGCGGCGCGGGTGTTGCTGGACCATTTTGGCCAGGTAACCCTGCTCGAACGGGATCAGTTCCCGGCGCAGCCAGCCACTAGGGCTGGTGTTCCTCAGGGACAGCATGTCCATGGTCTACTTTTGCAAGGACAACAGATCCTTGAGCAGCTTTTTCCTGGGTTGATTGAGGATCTGACCCAGGCAGGCGCTATTCCCCTTGACTGGATTGCAGACTGGCAAGTTTTCAGCCTGGAGGGCTGGCTGGAGCAGCATGATTCGGGACTGCGGGGGCTATGCTGTAGCCGCTTGCTCTTGGAATGGCATTTGCGACAACGACTCCTAAACAATGACCGTTTCCACTTGCGTCCCGGCTGCTCCGCCCAAGGTCTGGTCTTCCAGTCGCAGCCCAATCCGAGGATTACAGGCGTCATGCTACGATCCGCTGCAGATGGACCTGACCAGCCGTCTATATCCGCCGATCTCGTTGTCGACGCCACCGGACGTCACTCCAAGTTGCCTCGTTGGTTGGCGGCGGCGGGCTACGAGAAGCCGCCGGAGACCCAAGTTAATTCGTTTCTCGGCTATGCTAGCCGTTGGTACCGGCGACCCACCGATGCGATCGCTAAGGGGGTCATGATTGTAGCCAAACCCGGTGAATCCACCCGGGGCGGGGTCTTGTATCCAGTCGAGGGCGATCGCTGGATCGTCACTCTCTCAGGCATTGCAGGCGACCATCCGCCAGCGGACGAAGCGGGATTTCTGGCCTTTGCCCAAAGTCTGCGCCATCCGATGTTGTATGACCTCCTGAAAATTTCAGAACCTTGCTCGCCGATCCATTGCTATCGCCGCACGGAAAACCAATGGCGGCATTACGAACAGTTGTCAGCGACGCCCCGTGGGGTGGTCGCCCTAGGTGATGCGGTCTGCTGTTTTAATCCGGCCTATGGTCAGGGTATGACAGCGGCGGCATTAGGAGCGATGACGTTGCAACGATGCCTGAGTAAGGCTAACCAGACTCCCCAGCCGGTTGATTGGGAACAGCGATTCCAATATCAACTGGCGCAAACGTTGAACACCCCTTGGCTAATGGCCACTGGAGAAGACTTTCGCTGGCCCAGTACGGAGGGGAAACGGCCGGTATGGCTATCGCGGTGGCTGCAGGGGTATTTTGATCGGATTCTTCGTCTATCTCTGACCAGTTCTGAAGCCCACCGCGCCTTTATTGAAGTCGCCCACCTGGTTAAACCGCCGATCAGATTGTTCACCCCAACAATCTTATGGCGAGCCCTCACTGAGCCTCTGAGGTAAGCCACTGGTTTAACGCATGTGATGAGCACAACCTAGCCAAGACTTTCGGCGAATGGACGCGATACTTTGATGATAGCTCAAAGACTTACACTACCTCAGTATGTTGGCCTTTACTTACATCATCAGCCCATCGAGGCAATGGCCTATGTTCAGTCGCCTATTGTACTGGATTCTGATCATCTTGTTGGCATTCTTTGCTTGGCCCCTGACGATATTGACATCTACGTTACTAAACACTTTGGGGTTTGAACGACTGCACAAAATCGGGTTAACCTTTTTCTTTCATACCTGTCCGCTGGTTGTACAAAGATAGTTCAGCACTCCACCATATCGGTCCTTGAACTTGCTGCTGATGCACAAGGACGAGAAAATGACATCTAATAACCAGTCGTTGGCGACGACTGGGAAGACCTCTTTGAGAATACTGCAATATCTGGTAATTCAGCCAGCTGGCCCATCGCTAATAGGCGACGCAATCCCTACAATTTCGGAATACACGAACAGCTGCCTAAAAGCCAAAAATACTGGGTCACCAGGCGGCGACTCCTATGACTAAGAATTGCCCATCATGGACACAACAACTTGCCTGTTGAAAAGCGCTGAACCCATGCGCAAGCCTCTAACGTCAATCATTCAACCTTGTGAAGAGTTAAGTAATGCCAGATATCCTCCTGCTCCTAAATCTACAGTTTGAATTGCCCAGGGTGTCGATAGATTGCTTTTAGAGCGTTAGGGAAATGAACATATGACCTGGTTTCGTCGGTATCAACACCATCCAGCAATGAGTTTGATCTATTTGTCGGCTATAGCGCTGTTGCTTCCGCTGCTGCTGCTGTACTACATTGGATGCTTGTTTGGGTGTCTCGTGATTGTCATTTCGGGTAAGCTATCGCCTGAGCATCCCGCTGCAAAAGCTGAGCTTTCCTAAACCGCCTGGACTTTAGACTAAATGCTTCCAGAAGGACGACTAGCGCTTGACCCTGGCGCCGAGTAGTCAAACACAAACAAGCCAAACGATCCTCATTTGAGGACTCAGACGGTTAGGTGAAAGCATAAGGAGAGTAGGAAAGCGCTAACCGTCTGAGTCAATGTCGTTATTGGGCAGGATAGGCAACGGCGTCCTTATCAAGGTTTTCGCGACATAGCTGGTCGAAGGCAACGGCGTCCTTGTCGAGGTTCTCACGACACAGTTGATCAAAGTCAACCCCCCCGGCAAATCACCCACTACGCTTGGGTACTGTGAAAAACCCATGCACCATTTCCGGAACTGTAGACGAAGCAAGCGACTAGTTCTGGCAAACTTGTCCAGGCTTTTTCAGGCGGTGCAA